>DATNQL010000042.1:0-9382 GCA_036704025.1 Stenomitos sp. | reverse complement strand
GGGGGTTTGGAAGAAGCAGGGTGTCAGAGAAGCGATCGCGGGCTATTCCTTTATGGCTCCAACAATTATTGTGATGGGTATTTTCGTCATTTTACCCATTACTTATGCCTTATTTTTAGCTTTTAACAAAGTCCGTATATTAGGAGATTTTAGCTACCGTTTTATTGGATTAAAAAACTTCATTCGGATGGCATCTGATGAGCGGGTTTGGATTGCCTTAAAAAATACGGCTGAATATGTAGCTATTGTTGTTCCTATTCAAACTTCTTTAGCTCTAATTCTAGCCTTAATCCTCAACTCCTCTATCAGAGGTAAAAACTTTTTCCGAATTATCTTCTTTCTTCCTACGGTCACCTCATCAGCCGTTTTGACTTTAATTTTTATGTGGATTTATAACTCTAACGGCTTACTCAATAACCTACTTGCCTTTTTACATCTACCGACGTACAACTGGATAGGCGATCCATCGGTTGCCCTAAAATCCATCATGTTAATGAATATTTGGTCAACGGCACCTTTTTATATGGTGATTTACTTAGCGGCGTTGCAAGATATTCCAGAATCCCTGTATGAAGCAGCCACTCTTGATGGAGCAAACCCATTTGATCAATTTGTTTCAATTACACTGCCATTACTGAAACCTGTCACATTTTTTATTGTTGTGATGGGTGTGATCGGAACATTTCAGTTGTTTGACCAATCTTACATTTTTTCCGCTGGATCGGGGGGACCGAATAACTCAACGTTAACGGTTGTACTTCTGATCTATCAATATGCTTTTAAGAGCCTAGATATGGGTTATGCCGCTGCCCTAGCTTTGATGCTAGCAGGTGTCATTATGTTAGTAACCCTGATTCAGCGTTATGTCTTTAAAGAAGAGAACTAAATCAGGGGGTGAATCGAATGAAAATTTTTAATTGGGTAAGAGGACTGCTTTATATAGGGCTAATTTTGTACGCTTTTATTACCTTTTTACCTTTTGCCTGGGCACTTTCTGCATCGTTCAAACCCCTTTCAGAAATCATGGCTGGCGGTAGTCAGTTTATTCCTCATCATTTTACCTGGGATAATTATAGAACGATCTTTTTTAAAGAGCCATTATTCGGGCGTTGGTTAATCAATAGTATTATGGTTGCGGCTTTTATTACAGGATTTAATCTCTTATTTAACTCCATGGCGGGCTATGCCTTGGCAAGAATCCGTTTTCCAGGAAATAGTTTTCTGTTTTTCGTAATTCTGGCAGTTTTAATGGTTCCAGGTCAAATTACATTAATTCCTAGCTATTTAATTCTGAAGAATTTGGGATGGCTCAATTCTTACCAAGGTCTAATTATTCCTAATGTTGTCAATGCAACCTTTATCTTTATGATGAGGCAGTTTTTTATTAATTTTCCTAAGGAGTTAGAAGAAGCGGCTGCCTTGGATGGATTAAATCGCTGGGAAACTTTTTTATCCATTGTTTTGCCCTTAGCCAAACCGGCTTTAGCGGCACAAGCCATTTTTATCTTTATGGGGGCTTGGAATAATTTTTTAATGCCCTTAATTATTTTATCCGACCCAGAAATGTTTCCTCTGCCTTTGGGATTGAACACATTTAAGGGTCAATATATTAGTTATTGGAACTATATTATGGCAGCTTCGATGGTGTTGACACTGCCTGCATTAGTTATTTATGCGTTTTTTAATCGCTATTTTATCCAAGGGGTTACCTTTACAGGAAGTAAAGAGTAAAACGGAGTCAGTGAGCATCATGAAACACCGCTTTTAATGGACTAAAGGTTATATCAATTCAGGATGGAATCTCTCGATATCCATGATGATGGCTTGACAATAACTCCGTAAATGCTTCAAGAAACTTTACCTTCGTAAGGGTTTGGTATAGGATAAAGCTGCACAAGAGTAAAGCTCATTCTAATAGCTGAGGTATCAAGGGAAAGAATCTGCAAAAATTGACCGAACAAAATCCCCTGATTAGGAGGCGTTGAGTGCAACCCCATGTCTAACTCTCCAATAAGATGTTGATGAATCGCTCATTGCATTCTGGTTCAACAGTGTTTCACTAGAATTGTACGTTTGACATTCTACGTTTAACTTTCACCTTTCTCACTTTATGAATCGCTTCTTACGCTTCCCGTCTCTAGTCACTCTAGTTGTCCGGATGGCTGCGGTGGCGATTGCCATCGGGTGTCTACTATGGATTGTCCCTGTTTTAGCTCAAAATCAGGATAAAGAGCCTCCAGCCGCTGCCATTGTTCTGGATGGACGGCGACTGTTGGAAGTGAGTCAATCTGGGCGATATAGCGCCCAAGAACGAGCCGATGATGCCAATCGCGTCCTCCAACAGAAGGTTAAACAGGCTGAACCGCCAGTTCCGGTGACAATTGATGAAAGTCAAAATTTACCGATTATTAAAATAGATGGCGCTCACTTGCTGACGGTTACCCCTGAAGATGCGCCCCCTGGACGTTCAGCCAAGGAACAAGCGGCCATTTGGGCGGGACGCTTAGAGCAGGCGATTAAGGAAGCCCAAGCACAACGGAGTCCCGCGTATATCCGCCACGCTATTCTGCTTTCAATCGGGTCAATTTTCTTTGCGATCGCTTGTAGTTACGGCTTAGGTTGGATTTGGCATCGTTGGCTACAGCCAAGGCTACCCAGAGAGATGACTCATTCAGAAGATACTCATCCGCGCCTCAATGCCGAGCTGGGCGTGCAAATTATTCTTGCGGGTATTCGACTCGCTCTGTTAGCTTTTACAGTTCTTTACATCACAGATTTATTTCCCCACACGCGGGACTTGAGCCGCAAGATTACCTATACCCTGGTTGGAAGTTTAGTCTCGAAGCTGATTCCTCTTGGAAACACATCCTATTCAGTTTTAGATTTATTCATTCTGGTGGGGCTATTTACCAGTGTCGTGCTGCTGGCAGGAACAACCAAAAAGGTACTGCGCTCGCGTGTTTTACGATTTACTGGTTTAAATCGCGCCGCTCAAGAAACCGTCGCCCAAGTCGCCACCTATGGTTTAATTTTCCTCGGCACAATTGTTGTGCTGCAACTGTGGGGATTGGACTTAAGTTCTCTCACCATCGTAGCGAGCGTCGTGGGTGTGGGGATTGGCTTGGGATTGCAGGGAATAGCCAAGGAATTTATCAGTGGGTTGGTTCTGATATTTGAGCGTCCGATTCGAGTGGGAGACTTTGTCAATGTCGGCGAATTGATGGGAACGGTAGAACGCATCAGCGTCCGCAGCACAGAACTTCGGACTCTCGATGAACTTTCAATCATCATTCCCAATTCCCGCTTTCTGGAAGCCGAAGTTGTCAACTGGACTCATCACAGTCCGGTATCGCGCTTAAAAATACCTGTGGGTGTCGCTTATGGCTCAAACCTCAGTGTCGTCCGCAGCGCTTTGATTGATGCAGCGAAAGAACATCAGGACGTACTCGCTGAACCCATTCCCAGAGTTTTCTTTAAGGGATTTGGCGATAATTCCCTCAATTTTGAGTTGTTAATTTGGATTTCCGAACCCCGTCAGCAGTTTCGGATTAAGAGTGACATTTACTTTCGGATTGAGGCGATTCTGCGCCATCGCCACATTGAAATGCCCTTTCCTCAACGAGATTTACACGTCCGTTCTGGCAGCTTGCCGTTGGAAGTTCCACCCCAGTTAGCAGAATCGTTTGCCTTGCTCTCCCATAATTTAGCGAAGTGGCTGGAATATCAATCAAGAATTGGGAGCCAGGATGGTCATCACCATAACGGGACACCTGATACAGAACAGTCTCGCAATCGTTAGCGTTCTTCCCTCTGTCCTCTGCCTTATTCTCCTAGGAACCCTCAAGTTCGTTCGCCTTTCCCTCCATCACATCATTCAAGACGGCTAGTCCTTCTACGACATGTCGTAATTGAGTCTGTGAAAGGTTGGCGAACATTTTGGCGATTTGGGTACGGGTAATCTGGCGAATGTGTTGGAGATACTCAGAGCCAGCCTGAGTCAGTTTTAGTACCACATGTCGGCGTTCCTCAGGACGTTCGCGTCGGTCTACCAAGCCGCGCTGTACTAAACGCTCAGTAATCGCAGAGGCCGTCGCACGAGTCACCCCTAAATGCTCTGCCAGGTCAGAAAGTGAAGCACCGGGATGGCGGTTCAGAAATGCTAGCGTCCGAAATTGGGGTACAGACAAGTCGGGTGAGTTTTGACTTCGCATCTCTGTCCGCAAAAACTGCATCACCAAGGGAATCGTCTCCATCACCTCGGTGGCGCATTGCTCTGGTGTTATGTCTGTGGAGGATGGCTCCGAATTCATGAGGGTTTGAGTTTCCTGGATATCAAGAGAATCATGGCAGCATGGATTACAATCCTCCCCACTCTGATCGGTGCTGGAGCGATTGCCTTCGGCACCGCCCAAAGGGCGATCGCAAGGATAAATATGTGTCACACTAACTGTTAGCTTATCTAACTAATTTGGGAGGTTGTCCCTGAGAGATTAGTGGTACATAGCGAATTGTGGGCATCTACCTGTCTGATGTCTGCTTGGAATTTCAATGCTCCTCTTTATTCCCCATTCGCTGGCATGAGCTATTTTACCGACAAACTTGGGACGAAATCGTGGCTGGCGATCGCCCTTTGGGCGGTGCCGAAGGCAATCGCTCCAAACCTCACCCGCGCTGGTTGGCGACCACAGGGCGATCGCACTTTGCCACCTGGGAATGGCTTCCTTGACGGACGATTGGCTTTGCTTCTGGTCAGTTTGACCTGCCTATCAGCTTGTGCCGCGTCTGAAGCTCAATCAACCAAACGGGACGCCGGGAACAAAAGACCTGTGCCTGTGCTGGTTGCCCCTGTTACTCAAAAAACCATTCCCATAGAACTACGCGGCACAGGAACGGCGCAAGCCTATTCTACGGTATCTGTCAATTCCCAAATCGGAGGCCAACTGACCCGTGTTCATTTTAGAGAAGGTCAGGCCGTTAAGAAAGGCGAGATCCTATTCACCATTGATTCTCGTCCCTTGCAGGCCGCACTCCGCCAAGCGGAAGCCAATCGAGGAAAAGATATTGCTCTGTTAAGCCAAGCCCAAGCTAAAGTAGCGCAAGCGATCGCACAAGTGAATCAAGCAAAAGCCAACGTTGCAAAAGATGTAGCCCAGGCGAAAAATAACAACGTGCAGGCTCAACGATACCGCGATCTGTTGAGTCAGGGGGCTGTCAGCAAAGCACAGGCAGAGCAGTTTGAGACGAGTGCAGCCACACAACAGGCAACCGTCACCGCCGATCGCAATGCCGTGGAAAATGCAGTAGCGGCTGTAGGAGCTGCTAAGGCCGATGTGGCCAATATTCAAGCCGCCCTCAGTGCTGACGCTGCTGCGATTGAAAATGCTAAAGTGCAACTTTCTTATAGTTCGATTTATTCACCCATTGAGGGACGCACAGGGAGTCTCAATGTCAGCCAAGGCAACCTGGTTAAGGCAAATGACACCAACCCACTGGTGGTGATCAGCCAGATTCGCCCAATTTATGTGAATTTTTCGATTCCCCAACGGCTCCTACCAGACCTGAAAAAGTACATGGATGGGGGCAGGAAGCTAGAAGTTGATGCCGTGCTTCCCAAAGATGAAGGGCATCCTGAACGCGGTGAACTCACCTTTGTAGATAGCGGGGTAGATACCAAAACAGGCACCATTCAACTCAAAGCAACCTTTGCGAATGCTCAGGAACGCTTAACACCGGGACAATTCCTCAATGTGGTGCTGAAACTGGCAGAAGAACCGAATGCGATCGTAGTGCCTTCTGTGGCGGTGAAGATCGGACAGGATAAAAGGCAGTATGTTTTTGTCGTCAAACCCGATAAGACGGTAGAAGTCCGTCCAGTCACGGAAGACAGAAGGGTCGGTAGCGAATCGGTTATTAAACAAGGACTCAAACCCGGTGAGCAAGTCGTAACCGATGGTGAATTCAATCTCGTGCCCGGTGCCAGTGTGGATGTGAAACAGGGACTGTCTGGAGCAGGAGAGCAGGGAAGCAAGGGCACAAGGGAAAAATCGCGTTCTACCCCAACCCCTAATCCCTAATCTTCCTAGTACAGCGCGGCGAAAATAACCCACCCGTTTAAAAAGCTTAAAAAGCTTACTGTACAAGCAATATTTCTTCTGCATAAAAGCCCCCTGCTCATCACGCCTTCTTGCACTAGTCCCTACTCCCTACTCTCCAGTGCTATGAACATTTCAGAACTATTTATCCGCCGTCCGGTGATGACCATCTTGGTTATGCTTGGCATCCTGGTGTTCGGATTGATGAGTTACCGCTTGCTGCCTGTTAGCGACCTGCCCAATGTGGATTTTCCCACAATTCAGGTGAGCGCTAGTCTTCCCGGAGCTAGCCCGGAGACAATGGCATCCTCCGTGGCAACACCTTTGGAGAAGCAGTTTTCCACCATTGCAGGGCTGAATGTGATGAACTCCACCAGTTCGCTGGGGAGTACCAGGATTACCCTGCAATTTGATTTGAGTCGGCAGATCGACGGAGCCGCGCAGGATGTGCAGGCTGCGATCGCAAAAGCGGGGAGGCAGTTACCCACTAACATGCCCACTCCCCCGTCTTACAGTAAGGTGAATCCTGCCGACCAGCCGATTCTTTACATTGCCTTAAGTTCCTCTCTCCTACCCTTGTCAGAAGTGGACAAGTATGCGGAGACGATGCTGGCTCAGCGCTTGTCAATGGTGAATGGTGTAGCACAAGTACAGGTTTATGGTTCCCAAAAGTATGCGGTGCGTATTTATCTAGACCCCCAATCTCTAAGTGCTAAGGGGTTAGGAGTCGATCAAGTCGCAACAGCGATCGCTCAAGGTAACGCCAACTTACCGACAGGAACACTATACGGTCAGCAACAGAACTATACCATCCAGGCCAACGGGCAATTGAACAATGCCGAGGCATATCGATCGCTCGTTGTGGCGAACCGCAACGGGACTCCGGTGCAATTGGGAGAGCTGGGGCGGGTGGTTGATAGTGTCGAGAATGACAAAGTAGCGAGTTGGTATAACGGCACGCGATCGATCGTCTTAGCCGTTCAGCGGCAACCGGGAACAAACACGGTAGAAGTGGTGCAGGACATCAGGAAAATCTTGCCCCAGTTCCAGAAACAACTCCCGGCGGCGGTGAACATGGAGATTCTCTTTGACCGCTCTCAACCCATCCGCGAGTCGGTCGATGATGTGCAGTTCACTCTAGTTCTGACTATCTGCCTAGTTGTACTGGTGATTTTTCTATTTCTGCGTAACCTTTCAGCCACTGTCATTCCCAGTTTGGCGGTACCCCTGTCACTGGTAGCGACGTTTGGCATCATGTTACTGCTGAAGTATTCCCTAGATAACCTTTCCTTGATGGCATTAACCCTTGCTGTCGGCTTCGTGGTTGATGATGCCGTCGTGATGCTCGAAAACATTGTTCGCCATATGGAAATGGGGGAGAGTCGGTTGCAAGCGGCGCTAAATGGCTCCAAGGAAATTGGCTTCACCATCTTATCCATGACGTTGTCATTGGTAGCCGTTTTCATCCCCATTATGTTCATGAGCGGTATTTTGGGGCGGCTGTTTCGTGAGTTTGCCGTGACGATGACGGTAGCCATTTTGGTGTCTGGATTTATCTCTCTGAGCTTGACGCCAATGCTGTGTAGTCGCTTTCTGCGTGCCCCTACTCATCAGCACAAGGAGAGAGGGCAAGGGGGAAATGAAAATAATGGGCACTCTTCAATCCAAAATCCAAAATCTAAAATCCCCAATTGGAAGAGTCGCTTGTACGATTCGTCAGAGCGTGTTTTTGATGCCATGTTGGCGGTTTATGATTGGAGCCTGAAAAAAGCGATGAAGTATCACCGCACGACGATGGTGATTTCTGCCGCGATTCTCATCGCTACGGTATACCTATTTGTAATTGTTCCTAAAGGATTCATTCCTAACGGTGACACTGGGCAACTGAATGCTACAACACAAGCCGCTCAAGATATTTCCTTTGACGAGATGGTCAAACACCAGCAAGCGGTGGCGCGGATTATTCAGAAAGACCCGAATGTGGAGGGAAGCAACTCCAGTGTTGGTGCAGGGGGGCCGAATGCAGCGGCTAATGCAGGACGCATCTTCATTCGCTTGAAGCCTGCTTCGCAGCGGCAAGTAAAGCCTAACTCATTCGGACTCGCCCATCTCAGTGCAGATGAGGTGGTACAAGAATTGCGACCCAAGGTAAGCAAGATTCCAGGACTTAAGGTGTTCTTAAGTAATCCGCCCGCGATTAACATTGGGGGACAGCAAACGAAGGCACAGTATCAATTTACTCTTTCCAGTCCTAGCTTCCAAGAACTTGTGCAGTATGCGCCTGCAATGGAAGAGAAGCTACGCCAGCTACCACCACTACAAGATGTCAACAGTGACTTGGAAGTGAAGAATCCCCAAGTGCAGGTGCAAATTAACCGCGACCAAGCTTCGGCTTATGGTCTGACGGCGAATCAGATTGAAACCGCCCTGAATAACGCCTACGGGACTCGCCAGGTTTCAACAATTCTGGCTCCTGAAGACCAGTATCAGGTCATCATGGGCTTAGATCCGCAATATCAACAAGACCCCAGTGCTTTGGAATTGCTTTACATCACCTCTAGCACGGGTCAGGCGGTACCCTTAAACGCTGTAGCTACAATCACTAAAGGGGTGGGGCCACTGACGGTTAACCACTTGGGCCAACTTTCTTCTGTGACTCTCTCGTTTAACCTGAAACCAGGGATATCTCTGAGTGACGTAACTGGGGTGATCGAGAAAGCGGCTCGTGAGACGCTACCAGCTACTATCAGTACTAGTTTCCAAGGTTCAGCGCAGGCGTTCCAGTCCTCGATCGCTGGATTGGGACTGCTGCTCTTGGTCGCTATCCTAGTAATTTACATTGTCTTGGGTATTCTCTACGAGAATTTCATTCACCCGATTACCATTCTGTCCAGCCTACCCTCAGCAGGATTTGGAGCATTGCTCACTCTGATGCTGTTTCATGTTGACCTCAATATTTACGCTTTTGTCGGCATCATCCTGTTAGTCGGCATCGTGAAGAAAAACGGCATCATGATGATTGACTTTGCCGTTGAAGCTCAACAGAAGGAAGGGAAAAGTCCTTACGAGGCCATTTATGAAGCCTGTCTGGTGCGGTTCCGCCCAATTATGATGACGACAATGGCAGCTCTGATGGGAACTTTACCCATTGCTCTTGGTTTTGGTGCGGGAGCCGAAGCTCGCCGTCCTCTAGGGCTAGCCGTGGTAGGGGGTCTGCTGTTCTCTCAACTGTTGACTCTTTACATTACACCCGTCTTTTATACCTATATGGAGGCGTTTCGGAAGGGTTT
>DATNQL010000041.1:0-5831 GCA_036704025.1 Stenomitos sp. | reverse complement strand
CTGCAAGCAGATCGCCAGGGTGGCTGTTCAATGAGAACCTCTTTAAATCTCTTAACACAATCACCCATCCCAAGACTCTTGTTTCAACCCCTGAAGGTCATGCTAACCCCAATCGTGATTACTGGACCGACGCTCTAGTCGGTCACTTTAACAGAAGATTCAAAACTTTTTTTCGGGTGGGTAATATAGCACTCCGTCTCCTACGAGGATACCGCTGGCGAAATATTTTGTAATGTTGTGAAACGGCTGAAAGCCCCCTAAATCCCCCAACTTTGGGGGACTTTGAAATCTTGTTCCCCCCAGAATTGGCCGGAGCTTTAGTGAGGAGTTAGGGGGGCTGGAAAAACCTTTGTCTCGTCGTCAATATTTCCAAATATTAAATTCGTCAGCAGTATCCTTGAAGAAGTCGGGAATCTAGACGTTGAGGGGTTCAAGTAAGTCCAATAACTCCTTAAACTGGAAATTCTTGGCTAAAGCCGCTAACACAGTCGCTAGCGAGTCATTTTCAGAACGAATCTCTTCAATGAGAGTCAACATTAACTCGAAATCTCCCTCCAGGGTTGCCTGATAAAGCTTTGCCACTAAATCAGCCGATAACTTAGCTAAATTATCAACGTTAGCATTGGTTACCTGAGTTGGTGGAGTCTGGGCAATCTCATTAGATTCCTCGTAAACAAAACGCACCCCAATATGTTGACTCATCGCCTCAAAAATCTCTATCTCACAGAACGGTTTATGGATAAAATCATCGAAATTTGTATCCTTAGTCATCTCGGTGTCTACCGTTACCGTACTAGCACTCACGGCAATAATCGCTGTGGCTTGACCTTTAGCCGTCGATTTAATCTGTTTAGCCGCTTCATACCCATTCATCATCGACATCCGCACATCCATAAAAATTAAGTGCGGCTCAAAACGTTTCCAAATTTCTATCGCTTCTTTGCCATTGGTAGCTTCTTTGAGTTCAAAACCGAAGGGAGAAAGCAGTTGAAAGAGTAATTGGCGATTGTCGATTTTGTCATCGACGATGAGGATACGGTAGCGAGGTTGATTGAGTTCTAGGGCAATGACTCGACGGCTAGGTTGTTGAGTTTCCAGAGGCGCAGTTTCTGCTACAGTCACACCAATATCAAAATTAAAGGTACTACCCTTACCCACAACGGAACGAACTTTAATCTCTCCCCCCATCAGTTCGACAAAAGCACGGCTAATGGCTAACCCTAAACCCGTTCCTTCTACCGATTGTTTGCCTGTGGATGCTTGAACAAAGGCTTCAAAGATACTGTCTAACTCCTCTGGGGCAATACCAGCACCTGTGTCAGAAACTTCAAAATCAATTTGGCAATGGGAAAGGGGCAATTGTGTGCTAGATTTTTGAATTCGTAAAGATACGCCACCTGTTTCAGTAAATTTGATGGCGTTAGAAAGCAGGTTAATTAAGACTTGACGCAGTTTTATTTCATCGGTTCGCACATACTGAGGAACCTGATGATCTCGAATAATCGTTAACTCTAACCCCTTGGCTTGGGCTTTGAAGCGAAACATTTGTTCCACATCAGAGAGTAACTGGTAAAAATCAAATTCTTGCTTATTGAAGGTGGTACGATTAGCTTCAATTTTGGCTAAATCAAGTACATCGTTAATTAGGGTGAGTAGGTGTTCGCTACTGCGGGAGATAATGCTGATTTGTTCTTGGTGTTGCAGAGGTAAGGTGGGAGCGTTGCTCATCAGTCGAGCAAAGCCAAGGATCGCGTTGAGGGGAGTCCGCAATTCATGGCTCATATTGGCAAGAAAGGTACTTTTCGCTTGGTTCGCCACTTCTGCGGCTTCTTTGGCTTGTTGGAGTTCGAGTTCTGCAAGTTTGCGATCAGTAATATCAATTGACATCCCGATCATGCAAGTTGGCGTGCCTGTGGCATCGGTTAGAACTTTGGCACTCACCTGAAACCATCGCCATTCGGGGGTTTGTCCCGGAGCCGCAACCCGATGTTCGATTTGGAATGCACCTCGCTCAGCAATGGCTTCCTGATTCGCACGATCTAGTGTTTCTCGGTCGTCAGGATGTACTAAGCTCATGGATGTCTCATAGGAAATTTTTTGGGGCAAGACTGGTGTGGTGGTGCTAGAGAAAAGGAGTTCATCGGTTTGAAGATCGCGTTCCCAAGCGATCGCGCCAGAAACATCTAGGGCTAATCTCAACCGGGTTTCACTGTCTTGCAGAGCAATTTCAATAGATTTGCGATCGCTAATATCTTGAGAAATTCCCCAAAAGTGAGTAACACGTCCCTTCGTATCGCGTTCTACGAGTCCCTTGGAAAAGGCGTAGTGAATACTGCCGTCAGGTCGCAAATAACGAAACTCAATGTCGTAGGAAACGCCCTGCTCAAGTGCATTGTAAGTAATCTGATTAACTCGTTCCCGATCCTCTGGATGAATGCTTTGATTAACCGTCTCAACGTCAGGCGGAACCGGATACTCATCAGGATTCAAACCTATGATTCGGTACATTTGAGGCGACCACCATCGCTCGTCACTCACTAAATCCCACGACCAACTGCCAATCTTGGCAACACGCTGGCTTTCATTGAGCAAGGCTTCGCTGCGACGTAATGCCTCAGTCTTTTGAGTGACTTCAGTTTCTAAGATATGGTTGTAATCGGCTAAAATTCTCTCGGCTTGCTTGCGTTCAGTAATATCAGTAAAAGCCGCGATCGCTGCCACGATTTCTCCCACCTCATCCCATAGCGGCGTTCCATAAACTTCTAAAGGAATCCGGCGATCTGGAAGGCGAATTTCCATGTCATCAACCCTTACCTTTTCACCCTGAATGGCACGAACCGCAGGGATGGCTTCCACTGGATATAATTGCTCAGTTCCTGCTAGATAAACCTGATAAGCTACTGCCAATTGCTCAGTTGTGGCTTCAGGTAATACCTCAATACCCAGTAACGCTTTGGCTTGCTCGTTAGCATAGATTAATTGTCCGCTACGATCATGAACCGCTATCCCCACAGGAATGGCGGCAAGGATTTGATTGAGTTTGCTTTCACTCTCGACTAGGGATTTATTGGAGGCTTGGAGTTCGGTAAAATACTGTTGTAGTTGTGCCGCCATTTGATTAAAAGACTGACTGAGTTTCCCCAGTTCATCAGTGCGATTAATTTCTACCGTTTTCTGCCATTCTCCTCTAGAAATATCTTGGGCAGCTTTATTTAACTGTACAATGGGTTGGGCAATCCAACGGGTGGTAAGAATACCAACGCTGCTCGACCCAATTAACGCCGCAATGCATAATAGGATAGTGGTGCGAATATTGATATTAATTTGTTCCATAAAATCCGATTCTGGAACAACAACAACAATCGTCCAATTGATGTGATTATCTAGCTTGAATGGGATAACGCGCCCAAAGTACTGTTGGCTTTGTAGGCGAAACCCCTGAGGATGAGAATCGTGATTCAGACTGTCTTGCTGCTGCAAGCTCCAAACGGCTGCTGTTCGCGTTACTCGGTTTTGACTCTCTTGAGCCGCTAACCGTAAATTTTCTGGTGGTAATGTTTCTTTTGGCTTGATTGAACGATCCCAGCGAAAGGGCGCTTCGCTGGTAGAGGTCGCAATTAGCAATCCCTTTTCGTCCATAATGAAGGCTTGTCCAGTCTTGCCAATCTGGAGACTGCGTAAAAACTCCCCAAACCGATCCAGATAGACACTGCTACTGAGTACTCCCTGGAATTTGCCCTGAGCGTCTGCAAAGGGTCGAAAGTAAGCCATCATCAGAATGGGGTAATCTTTGCCTCGCACCAGTGAAACGACAAGCTGCCAGAATTCATCTTGATCGGCTTTTGCTAGTCCATACCAGGGATGGGTAGGGGGATCAGCATGGGGGTCATAATGGGGTAGAGTATCTCGCAAGTAGAGGCGCTTGCCCTGTAAATCTGCTACATAGTTCTCCAACGCCCCCGTTTTAGGGTTGCGTTGGCGAATGACGACTTGATTGGGTTGGGGACGACCAACGGCTAGAAAATCTTTGCGTTCTGTCGTGATCATTAGTCCACTGACATCGGCATGAAGCTGCAACTGCTCCACAAAATAAGCCTGCATCAGGGACATATTTTGCCAGTCTAAAGTCCCCAGCTTAATTGCCGCTTGATTTCCCCTCACCAAATCCTTTGAGTTTTGAAGATAGTACTTCAGGCTTTGCACAATGCGATCGCCTGTTGCTTGCATCAATTGGTTCGCTAAAACGGCAACCGCTTCTTGCCCACTTTTGAAGGAAAGATATCCCACTAAGCCCACAGTGCCGACAATTTGCACCACAAAGGGGACAATCAGGACAGTCCGTAAGGGAAGTTTTCCAGCAACTTTGGCAGCTAAGCGAGAGAGGCTATGAATTGGCATGGGGCGAAGGTGTTGTGGGGGTATTAGAATTCCTTCTCCTACCTAGTTAACATGCTCACGGATAGCGAGCAAATTTCTTTTGGGACGGGCATCTTATCCTGTCCCAATTCGGCCAATTCAATTCACAGGAGCTGATTTGATTGGAGTTTTTTCGATGATTAAGGGAATGTCACCACGCTGCGAATCGATTCCCCTTGGTGCATCAAATCAAACGCATGATTAATATTCTCCAAAGGCATCACATGGGTAATTAAATCATCAATGTTAATTTTCCCTTCCATATACCAATCCACAATTTTAGGAACATCCGTGCGACCCCTCGCTCCCCCGAAGGCAGAACCCTTCCAAACGCGCCCGGTAACCAGTTGAAACGGACGAGTCCGAATTTCCTCACCTGCACCCGCCACGCCGATAATCACACTCACACCCCACCCTTTGTGACAGCATTCCAAGGCTTGGCGCATCACATTAACATTGCCAATGCACTCAAAACTGTAATCCGCGCCCCCTTTGGTTAAATCCACCAAATAGGGAACTAAATCTCCCTCCACCTCCTGAGGATTGACAAAATCCGTCATGCCGAATTTTTCTGCGATCGCTCGTTTGGCAGGATTAATATCAACACCGACAATTTGGTCAGCACCCACCATCCGCGCCCCTTGGATCACGTTGAGGCCAATCCCTCCTAGCCCAAACACCACAACTCTCGATCCGGGTTCAACTTTGGCGGTATAAAGCACGGCACCGATACCCGTAGTTACGCCGCAGCCGATGTAGCACACCTTATCAAACGGAGCATCTTCCCGGATTTTTGCCACAGCGATTTCCGGCAGTACCGTGTAGTTAGCAAAGGTCGATGTCCCCATATAGTGATAAAGTCGAGTGCCATTAAGCGAGAACCGACTCGTGCCATCCGGCATAACCCCCCGCCCTTGGGTAGTACGAATCGCTTGGCAGAGATTGGTCTTACGACTTAGGCAATATTCACACTGACGGCATTCGGGGGTATACAAGGGAATGACATGGTCGCCCGGTTTCACACTGGTGACCCCTGCACCCACCTCCACCACTACACCAGCCCCTTCATGCCCCAGGATGGCGGGGAATAGCCCTTCCGAGTCTTTGCCGGAGAGGGTATAAGCATCAGTATGGCAAACTCCTGTTGCCTTAATTTCAACCAATACCTCACCCGCTTTGGGACCATCCAAGTGAACCGTTTCGATGGTTAATGGCTTTCCTGCCTCATAGGCAACTGCTGCTTTGACCTGCACTGATTCCCTCCTGTTTGCTTGTATCCCACATTCCGCACCCTCGACTGGCACAATTGGTTTTTAGGCAATTGGGCATTGAAAATTAGTAGCCTATACTACATACACTACGTAAAAAACTCTTTCCATTACCCATTACCCATTACCCATTACCAAAATTACGTA
>DATNQL010000040.1:0-3690 GCA_036704025.1 Stenomitos sp. | reverse complement strand
GGGGGTTTGGGGGGAGACCCCCCAATCTGGGTTTTTCTCAAAGAACGACTACTTTTCCCTTAAGTCAGTGACATTCTAGTTAAGATAGAGCGTCGCATCGCCGAATACTTCGAGAACGCTCATGCTGATGTTGTCGTGGCTGGGGAACTACATTGATCAAGCATCACCTTATTAGAACTGATTTCGGGTGTCGCTGTACAATCTGCCACTGGAAATGGCGAAGTATTCCGACGAGTTCGTGTCCAGGTGTCCGCCGCTTCGCCCGGTGGAATGACATACCCGCCTATCTCAAAACAATAGACCAATTGAGTAAGGTGGGGCTTAAACCCAGAGACAAAGGCGATCCAACCGCGTGCCTGCAACCGAAAGAAGGCAAGCCTCCTCACTATTGGCTTTACGATCAACGCCAAGCGGTTTCTTTGCACAAGCGAATTCCGGTTTTTGGAGAATTGACTCAGCAACAACGAATCATCGCGGCTGAGGCAAGGCGACTATGGGAAAAGGGTGAAATTTATACTCAACTTCACCGAGGTGTAGTCATTGAAGCAATTCCCCAAGTTTTGGAAAAATTTATCCGCTTCAAAGCTAGGGCCAAGGTTAGAGGTATTCCGGGTAAGTTTAGTGCAGCTGACATCGAAGCCAATGTCAACTTACCAACCCATATTGAAGCGATAGAACAGGCTAAGCAATTTATTGATCGAATTCTAGATTCTGGTATCCCTAATCACATCCCTGCCCGAAAAAATCTTCATGCCTATCTTGAAGAATGGGGGGGATGTTTTATCCGACTCGATGAATCAGGTTCAGGCTTTTATCTTCGGATCACTTGTGAACCCGAAAAACAAAAACCAGAAGAAATTTCCACACTCGATTTTATTCCGCTCGATGGAGAATGGTGGGAAGTTTTAGGTGTTAAACCGGAGGCAACTCCCGCAGAAGTCAAAAAAGCTTATCGGCGCTTGGCAGGTATGTTTCACCCAGATATCAATAAGAGTGAAGAAGCGCATGAAAGAACGGTCGCGCTCAATCGCGCTTATGAGACGTATCGAGTATTATTAAGAACTGTCGCTCCACAAAGATAGACTCATCTGGAGTAAAATCCATCCATGCAATGGTGTTTCAAAACCAGAATACAGCGATCGCTCAAAGGACACTGACCCAGCCGTTCACACTCGGTGACAGAATGTCATCATAAGGGATAGGCCATTTATGACTGGGAGACAAGACAACGGTTTACACACGTCCTTTAGCTCGTCTGATCGAGCAACTCCAACGCTTGCCTGGAGTTGGGCCTAAAACGGCTCAACGGCTGGCTTTACATATCCTCAAGCGCTCAGAGGAAGAAGTACAGGCATTGGCTCAAGCCTTAGTTGAGGCGAAAAAACAAGTCGGCTTATGTCAAGTCTGCTTTCACCTCTCCGCTGAACCCACCTGCGAAATCTGCCGCAACGCGAACCGGGACAACACCACTATCTGTGTCGTCGCTGATTCCCGCGATGTGATTGCCCTGGAAAAAACGCGGGAATATAAGGGTAAATATCATGTCCTCGGCGGTGTCATTTCACCCATGGACGGTATCGGTCCGGATCAACTGCATATTCAGCAATTGGTGCGGCGAGTCAGCCAAAGGGGTATCAAAGAGGTGATTTTAGCGATTAGTCCGAGTGTTGAAGGTGAGACAACCACGCTCTATGTGGGTCATCTTCTGAAGCCGTTTACTAAAGTTACTCGGATTGCTTTCGGTTTACCTGTAGGCGGCGATTTAGAGTATGCTGACGAGGTCACGTTAGCACGAGCCTTAGAAGGACGACGTGAACTTGATTAGCCATACCCAGAAGGATGAAGGATGAATCGGAAAACTCTTTTTTCATCCCTCATCCTTTCAGGTTACTTTAACTTTTGTTTGATGAACGTCATAATTTGAGATAACTGTTTCTTCAATCCATCAATTTCAGCCTGCATTTTGGCAACTTTGGCATTCAGTTCTTGAATCTCGCCGGATGACGCGGAAGAAGCACTAGCTGTTGCTGTACTGGCGGCTGCCGCAGGCGATTGTACCTCTGGGCGGGGTTTTTTCGCCTTGCCCATGGCTTCCTTGATGGCATCAACCAACTGCTTCTTCTCAAACGGCTTTTCAACAAAAGCAAAATACTCAAAGGGTTCTTGGATTTTCTCCGTGACTTCTTCCTTACGACCTGACATTAATACCAAAGGAATTGTCTGGAGTTCGCTGGTACTTTGAATATGCTGAAACACTTCCCAACCACTCATTTTAGGGAGAAGAAAATCTAGCATGATGAGGTTAGGATGTTCCTGGCGAATTAAATTCAGTCCCTCTAAACCATCCTTCGCTTCCAAAACTTCAATATTACCCGACGGTAACATTTCTCTGACCCGCGTCCGGATGACTTTGCTGTCGTCAATTACCAGGATTTTCTGACTTGCCACGACTGACTCCTTTGGAGAGGTAACTTTAAGAACACTACAGTTTTCAAAAAGCAGATGCTACTGACTCTAGATCAATAATTAAATCTGGAGTCAAAGTTTAGCTGCTGTGAACGCCGCCAGTTCATAATTTATGGTGTAGCGCCAGTGTGTCTCGCTCTGAGCTTCAAGTTACTTCCTACCCAGCCAAGATAAACCAGCGACATGTATGCACGACAGACGAGTTTTTGTCTGTTTACTGTGATACAACGGCTAAGACGGCACCCTCAACTTTTTGCGATTTTAAGCCCAAGCTCAAAAGCAAGTGGTGTGCCTGATTCTAGATTAATCTGGTCTGACCGAGAAGAGCAAAAAAACTCAGTGAACACAAGCGAGGGTAGATGCTTTAACATTTGTAGCATTGTCGAGACTTAAACCAGCTTGTCATGCATCTCAGTCACTGGCTAGCTGACCGGAAGACTTATGGATTTGCTCACCCAAACTGACCCTTCTGTGACCACACAATCTGATCGCAACCCATGGCGACAGGAGCGAGACGCACTGCCTCCTTGGTTACGTCGCCCCATTGGCAAAGCCAGCGAAATCTCAACCGTACAGCGCATCATTAAGCAACGCAACATCCACACGATTTGTGAAGAGGGGCGCTGTCCTAACCGAGGCGAGTGTTACGCCCAAAAGACGGCAACCTTTTTGCTCATGGGGCCCACTTGCACTCGTTCCTGTGCCTTCTGCCAGGTGGACAAAGGGCACTCCCCTATGCCTCTTGACCCCAAGGAACCCCAAAAGATCGCGGAGGCGGTCAATTTATTAGGTTTGCGGTATGTTGTGCTGACTTCGGTCGCACGAGATGATTTGCCCGATCAAGGGGCGAGTTGGTTTGCTGCCACGATGCACACCATTCGTCAACTCAATCCAGGCACAGAGATTGAGGTGCTGACTGCCGATTTTTGGGGCGGTAGGGGTGAAAATGACCAGACTCCCACCGAGTTACAACGCCAACGGGTTGCTAGGGTCGTTGAAGCTAATCCAGCTTGTTATAACCACAATATTGAAACGGTGCGGCGCTTACAGAGACGAGTTCGTCGGGGTGCCCAATATGAGCGATCGCTCGACGTTCTCCGCCTGGTGAAAGCCCTGAACCCCACAATCCCCACCAAATCCGGTTTGATGTTAGGACACGGTGAAACCCAAGCCGAGGTGATTGAGGCGCTGGTCGATTTGCGGAATGCGGGATGCGATCGCCTT
>DATNQL010000039.1:0-10091 GCA_036704025.1 Stenomitos sp. | reverse complement strand
CACTCGAGAGAAACTTCTGACACCATCGAGCTGGACTGTGTGGCAGAAATGACTGAATTGTTCAATTTTCTACCTCTCCCTTGTCCCTGGAGGGGGTTAAAGACTGACGATTCGATACACTTAGATTGGCCGGGTCAGTGGTTTAAAGCTTGTTTAAAGTCCACGCTTTGTATTGTGAAGACTTGTTATAAATTATCTCCCAAACGCCGCAGATGGATGAACAGAACCAGACTGCATTTGCTATGTTGGATTGTGACTGGGTGGCTGTGTTTTTACTAATTTCGCAATAGTGCAATAGTAGTACCCAAGAAACCAGTTTTCCCTCGACTTTATAGCCGTTCTCAGGAGAAAAAAGTATGATTCAGTCTCAAGACGTTTCTCAAGTCCCGGCACTTCCCTTACCTACCTCAATAACAGCTGAACATGTTGCCGCGACAGAGCTGCGACCTTGGGGTTCATTCACGGTTCTGGAAGAAGGACGAGGCTACAAAATTAAGCGAATTGAGGTCAAGCCTGGTCACCGACTCAGTTTGCAAATGCATTACCATCGGAGTGAACACTGGATTGTCGTTAGCGGTACAGCTAAGGTCATCTGTGGTGAACAGGAATTGGTTATTCACCAAAATCAGTCTACCTATGTTCCTCAAGGTAATATGCACCGACTGGAGAATCCAGGGGTCATTCCCTTAGTCTTAATCGAGGTTCAAAATGGGGAATACCTGGGAGAAGACGATATTATGCGCTTTGAAGATGACTATGCCCGTAGTAAGCCTCAAGAGAAATAGTTTAAATGTAAATCGGTAGTGTTAAAGAGAGGAGGTTTAATGTCCTCTCTTTTTACGTGATAGTATGTCAACCTGATAGCAACTCAGACTGACACAGTGTAACGATAGCTCAAGACGTTGAGTGGCTTCACGCTCACTGTGGATCAGTCCTGAGCTATCGGCTGACCTGCGATGTAGAGGTATACCTGATGATTAATCTGAGTGAAGCGGCTATTGGTGAAATCAAACGTTTACAGTTGAGGCGTCACAAGCCAGAAGCACAATTACGCCTGGGTGTTCAACAGGGAGGGTGTGCGGATCTGTACTACACAATTGACTTTGAGGATGCACCCAAGTCAAATGATCGCGTTTATGCTTGTGGCGATATTTCCATAGTGGTCGATGAAGAAAGTTGTAACTATATCAGTGAACTAACACTGGATTACTCAGAAGATCTGATGGGAGGCGGGTTTCGCTTTCATAATCCAAAGGCGGTAGAAAGCTGTGGCTGTGGCAATTCTTTTCGAGTCGCATCAGACCTGTGTACACAACCATAACTTTCCTCAAATAAAATTTTTCCTGCTCACCACCCATATTTTTTTTCAAGCCTTTACTGCCTGCTAAAAAGGAAAGACAAACTAACAACCCTTGCTTTTGGCGCGTTCGTTGACATTACACCCGGAAGTTAGATATATTTAGAATTTGTCAATACACTTAAACAGTTAAACCGCTTAAGGGAGCTGTACACGCCTTAACTCATGCCCACTATCCAACAGCTCATTCGGAGCGAACGCGCTAAAGCTAAGAAGAAGACTAAGTCGCCTGCACTTAAACAATGCCCGCAGCGTCGTGGTGTCTGCACGAGAGTATATACGACAACACCCAAGAAACCCAACTCAGCCCTGCGGAAAGTGGCAAGAGTCCGCCTGACTTCGGGTTTTGAGGTGACAGCTTACATTCCAGGGATTGGTCACAACCTACAAGAACACTCGGTTGTGATGATCCGAGGCGGTCGTGTTAAAGATTTGCCTGGAGTGAGATACCACATTATTCGGGGAACGCTAGATACCGCAGGCGTGAAAGATCGTCGTCAAGGACGTTCTAAGTACGGAACTAAACGTCCTAAGGCTAAGTAAAATATAAGTCTATCTTTCCTGCATAACTCGTGAAAATAGTTTGAACATTCTTCAGCCTCGTCAGAGGTTTCAGCTATCCTGAGTAAGGAGAGCTTTTTTTCCTGCCATAGGAGTACTTGATAGAGGTAAAACCCTTGGCAAGACGGGAAAGTTTTAGCGGGTCATTCAAGATATTTGATGACTTCAAGCTAAAAAACCCGAAATTTGAGAATTTTAGAGTACCTTGCAGCTTCAAGGTATGATTTTGTCTCTGTGTAACTCTTCAACTGTCGCTATTATTTCTTAAGGGCTTACTATGTCTCGTCGCACAGTTATCAAAAAGCGTCCTATCCCTCCTGACCCGGTCTACAATAATCGCTTGATCAGTATGATGGTGCGGCGGATCATGCGTCATGGCAAGAAATCCATTGCCAATCGAATTATTTATGACGCCATGAAAATCATTGAGGAACGGACAGGCAACGATCCTCTGGATACATTTGAAAGCGCCGTAAAAAATGTAACACCGTTGGTTGAGGTGAAAGCTCGCCGTGTAGGTGGGGCAACGTATCAAGTGCCAATGGAAGTTCGCTCTGAACGGGGAACGACGTTGGCTTTGCGTTGGTTGATCCGATTTTCGAGGGAAAGAGCGGGTCGTTCCATGGCTAGCAAATTGGCTAATGAATTGATGGATGCTTCGAACGGAACTGGAAATGCGATTCGCAAGCGTGAAGAAACACATAGGATGGCAGAGGCCAATAAAGCTTTCGCCCACTATCGGTACTAATCACTGAACTCTGGTAACAGGCTATTAATGCCTGTTTGACAGCATCGAGGGCGGGTTTGTCGGCGACTCAAGTCCGCAAATCACTAAAAATTTAATCAAAGTATAGAATTGTAAAGAGATAGCAACGTGTTAAAGACTTGCGGCAGAGAGGAAGGAGGTAGCTGTGGCACGTACCATCCCGCTTGAGAGAGTACGCAATATCGGGATTGCAGCCCACATTGATGCGGGCAAAACAACAACAACAGAACGTATCCTGTTTTATTCAGGAATGGTTCATAAAATCGGAGAAGTCCACGAAGGAACAGCCGTAACGGACTGGATGGAGCAAGAGCGGGAGCGGGGAATCACCATCACTGCCGCAGCCATCAGCACGAGCTGGAACGACCATCGGATCAATATTATTGATACTCCGGGTCACGTTGACTTCACGATTGAAGTTGAGCGCTCCATGCGGGTATTAGACGGTGTGATTGCCGTTTTCTGCTCAGTGGGAGGTGTTCAGCCTCAATCAGAAACCGTGTGGCGGCAAGCAGACCGCTACAAGGTGCCCAGAATCGCGTTCATCAACAAAATGGACCGGACAGGGGCGAATTTCTTCAAGGTCTATAATCAACTGCGTGAGCGCTTGCGAGCCAATGCGGTTGCGATCCAAATCCCCATTGGTAGTGAAACCGAACTGAGGGGAATTGTGGATTTGGTTCGGATGCGAGCCAAGATTTATGCCAACGACATCGGAACGGATATTCAAGATACAGAAATTCCCGACGATGTCAAAGAACAGGCAGAAGAGTACCGCGCCAAACTCATTGAGTCGGTTGCGGAAACAGATGAAGCACTGATTGAAAAGTATCTGGAAGGCGAAGAACTCACTGAAGAAGAAATTCGTAGTGCCCTTCGCAAAGGAACCGTTACGGGAGCGATCGTTCCCGTACTATGCGGCTCTGCTTTCAAGAACAAAGGGGTTCAGCTCCTGCTCGATGCAGTTGTCGATTACTTGCCAGCTCCCGTTGATATTCCTCCTATTCAGGGAACACTACCCGATGGAACGGTAGCGGAGAGAGCGCCTGATGATTCAGCCCCCTTGTCAGCTCTGGCTTTCAAGATTATGGCAGACCCATTTGGTCGTTTAACCTTCCTGCGGGTTTATTCGGGAATACTCAAGAAAGGTAGCTACATTCTCAATTCCACCAAAGATCAGAAGGAACGTATCTCCCGCCTGATCGTTCTGAAAGCGAATGATCGGATTGAAGTGGATGAGTTGCGAGCGGGTGACTTGGGAGCGGCGATTGGTCTGAAGAATACCTTTACAGGTGACACGATCTGTAATGAAGACTCGCCAATCATCTTGGAATCTCTCTTCATTCCAGAACCGGTGATCTCCGTAGCGGTCGAGCCGAAAACCAAGCAAGATATGGAGAAGCTCTCCAAAGCGCTCCAATCTTTATCGGAAGAAGACCCGACGTTCCGTGTCCATGTTGACCCAGAAACCAATCAAACCGTGATTGCGGGGATGGGTGAGCTGCACCTGGAAATTCTGGTAGACCGGATGCTGCGAGAGTTCAAGGTAGAAGCGAATGTCGGTGCGCCACAGGTGGCTTACCGGGAAACAATTCGCAGAGCCATTAAGACTGAAGGTAAGTTTATTCGCCAAAGTGGCGGTAAAGGTCAGTACGGTCACGTCGTCATCGAATTGGAGCCAGGAGATCCGGGTACAGGCTTTGAATTTGTCTCCAAGATTGTAGGCGGTTCTATTCCGAAAGAATACGTTTCACCCGCTGAGCAGGGGATGAAAGAGGCCTGTGAATCCGGAATTTTAGCTGGATATCCAGTCATTGACTTGAAAGCCACTCTAGTCGATGGGTCATTCCACGAGGTAGACTCTTCGGAAATGGCCTTTAAGATTGCTGGGTCAATGGCGATTAAGGACGGCGTGCTGAAAGCTTCGCCCGTACTGTTAGAGCCTATGATGAAAGTAGAGGTTGAAGTTCCTGAAGACTTCCTTGGAGATGTCATGGGTGACCTCAACTCTCGCCGTGGTCAAATTGAAGGCATGGGTTCTGAGAGCGGTGTTGCTAAAGTCACGGCTAAAGTTCCATTAGCAGAGATGTTTGGCTATGCTACGGATATCCGCTCTAAGACCCAAGGTCGAGGTATCTTCTCGATGGAGTTTAGTCACTACGAGGAGGTACCTCGCAACGTGGCTGAAGCCATCATCGCGAAGAGCAAAGGGAACGCATAAATAGGAGAAAAGGAACACGTAATTCATGGCACGCGCAAAATTTGAAAGGACTAAACCCCACGTCAACATCGGTACAATCGGTCACGTAGACCACGGCAAAACGACGCTGACAGCGGCAATCACCATGACCTTGGCAGCGATGGGTCAAGCGCAAGCAAGAAAGTACGATGAAATTGATGCGGCACCGGAGGAAAAGGCGCGGGGGATTACGATCAATACCGCCCACGTAGAGTACGAAACCCAAAATCGGCACTATGCTCACGTTGATTGTCCCGGACACGCTGACTATGTAAAGAACATGATCACCGGTGCGGCTCAAATGGATGGGGCAATCCTCGTAGTTTCAGCCGCTGATGGCCCGATGCCTCAAACACGGGAGCATATCCTACTGGCTAAGCAGGTAGGCGTTCCCAGCCTGGTTGTCTTCTTGAACAAGCAAGACATGGTGGACGACGAAGAACTGCTGGAACTGGTAGAACTCGAAGTTCGGGAACTCCTCAGTAGTTATGAGTTTGATGGTGACAACATCCCCATCGTTGCAGGCTCGGCTTTGCAGGCTCTAGAAGTCATGACCGGCAACCCCAAAACTCAACGGGGAGAAAATGAGTGGGTTGATAAAATCTATAAGTTGATGGATGAGGTGGACTCTTATATTCCCACACCAGAGCGGGATATTGATAAGCCTTTCTTGATGGCAGTAGAAGATGTCTTCACTATCACAGGCCGGGGAACGGTAGCCACGGGTCGGATTGAACGGGGCAAAGTCAAAATCGGCGATAAAGTTGTGTTGGTGGGCATTAAAGATACCCGCGAGACAACCGTCACCGGTATTGAGATGTTCAAGAAGAGTCTCGATGAAGGGATGGCGGGTGATAACGCCGGGATTCTGCTCCGAGGGATTGAGAAAAAAGATATTGAACGGGGCATGGTAATTGCCAAGCCTGGTTCAATTACCCCTCATACCCAGTTCGAGTCTGAGGTTTACGTTCTGAAGAAGGAAGAAGGTGGTCGTCACACTCCTTTCTTCCCTGGCTACCGTCCTCAGTTCTACGTCCGCACAACGGATGTAACCGGTACCATCAGCGCCTTTACGGCTGACGACGGCACCACCGCCGAGATGGTGATGCCGGGAGACCGCATCAAAATGACCGTAGAACTGATTAACGCCATCGCCATTGAACAAGGTATGCGCTTTGCTATCCGTGAAGGCGGTCGTACCATTGGTGCAGGTGTTGTTTCCAAAATCCTGAAGTAGTCAATAGGGCTACCTAAGGTTGAGCGGGGGCAGAAAGGCAAAAGCTTTTCTGCTCCTCATTCCTCTGTGTTGTATTCATCAATGCGAGGGACTAAGTTGAAGGTAACAAAGTTAAAACGATCAATCTTCTAACTTTCAAATCTTCTTTTCTATCCTCATTCACTATCTATTCAGAACCTAGACAACTAAAAAATGGCAACGATTCAGCAGCAAAAAATTCGGATTCGTCTTAAAGCCTTTGATCGGCGACTGCTTGACACCTCTTGCGAGAAGATTGTGGATACAGCGAACCGCACAAATGCCACAGCAATTGGCCCCATTCCTTTACCAACACGGCGTCGTATTTATTGTGTTTTGCGCTCTCCCCACGTTGATAAAGATTCACGAGAACACTTTGAAACACGCACTCACCGCCGCATCATTGATATTTATCAGCCTTCCTCAAAAACCATTGATGCTCTGATGAAACTGGATTTACCGGCTGGGGTTGATATTGAAGTCAAACTCTAATACGAGTCATTAGTCATGAGTCATTAGTTCTTAGTTAGCGAGGAAGGGGAGTCCGTTTACAAAAGCAAGTTGTGAATTGACCAATGACTAAGAACTGATGACCAATGACCAAGAACATCCGTTAAAGTAGGTAAAGAAGCTCAGTTACCCTTTTCACTACGGCACAATGGCATCCTCCTCATCAATTGCTGTTAGAGAACTCCCCTTGTTTCCACTGCCAGAAGTGGTTCTTTTTCCTGGGCGTCCTCTTCCTCTACACATCTTTGAATTTCGCTACCGAATCATGATGAACACGATTTTGGAGAGCGATCGCCGATTTGGGGTGTTGATGTGGGACCCAGTTCAAGGTCAACCCGCCGCCGTTGGCTGTTGTGCGGAAATTATTCACTTTCAGCGTTTGCCCGATGATCGGATGAAAGTATTGACATTAGGGCAGCAGCGATTTCGCGTTTTGGAGTACGTTCGTGAAAAGCCCTATCGCGTAGGGCTGGTGGAATGGATTGAGGATCAGCCACCCGAAAAAGACCTGAGAATTATGGCTAGAGATGTCGAACAACTCCTGCGAGATGTCGTGCGTCTTTCTTCCAAGTTGACTGATCAGAGAATTGAGTTACCCGATGATTTACCGGATCTACCCAGAGAGTTATCTTACTGGGTGGCGAGTAATCTTTACGGCGTAGCATCAGAACAGCAGGCACTTTTAGAGATGCAGGATACTGTAAAGCGTTTAGAACGTGAAGCCGAAATTCTCACCTCAACTCGCAATCATTTAGCCGCCCGTACAGCTCTGAAAGATGCCCTGAAATAAGCCATAAAATCTAAGTATCATAAATTATCAATAACATAAGACTTCAAAAATGATTAAAGAGGCGCGATGAATCACGTCTCTTTGCTCTTTGATCCTTAATTACTGTTCATCCTGGCACAGGTCTGGAGGTTCAATTACTAAAACTCTATAGCTGCCAAAAATTTTGAGGATTTCTGTATGAGTAGCTAATTCTGCAAGAGCCAATTGAACCGCAGATTCAGAGGCATCAGCTTCGATATCAATGAAAAAAAGGTACTCACCGAGCGATCGCTTCGTCGGTCGAGACTCGATTCGGCTCATATTAATGCCTCGCGTCGCCAGTACTTGAAGAGGCTCTACCAGTGCTCCAGGTCGATTAGCGGGCAAGCTAAACGCCAGGGAAGTATGAGTCCCACCCAGAGAGGGCTGCTTCCCCAGAACCCAGAATCGAGTACAGTTATCAGGATAATCGTTAATCGTAGATGCCAGGATCGGCAGATTATAAAGTTGTGCGGCTCGTTGAGATGTAATCACCCCCGCTGTATAGTCTTCGTCTAAATTTTGTAGCGCCTCTGTTGTCGAGTTTGTGGGTACCAACTGTGCCGAGGGTAGGAAGGTTTCCAGCCACTTTTGACACTGAGCCAAAGCTTGCGGATGTGAATAAACAGTTTTGATCACCTCTAAAGATGAACCTCGTGACAGCAGAGCGTGTCTGATGGGTAAAACCAGCGCTTGTTGAATTTGCAGCTTGTCCAATTGCCAGAGAGAATCGAGTGTAACTGCAACAGTACCCTCAATTGAATTTTCCACCGGAACCACGCCCAGATCAGCTTCCCCCTGTGCCACCCCCCGAACGGTTTGGGCGATGCTGGGATAAGGGCAGAGTAGGGGTTGATGACGGGTCTTTTTGGCAAGAGTGTGAGCGTAAGCTAGGGCAGCGGCTTCTGCGTAAGTACCAGGGGGGCCTAAATGGGCAATAGAGACTGACATAAACCAAGAACTCAACTCAGTAAACACTTCTTTTTACTGGTCTGGGCAATACCCTGTCAACCGTCCAGGCTTGAGAAGAAGCGGGCAGAACGATACATCCTTTGAACCGCTTTCTTCAGGAAGAAAACCTGTTGTTATATAAATTTTTATAAACGAATAATTCATAAATATCCATTGATGTTTCATCGTTTAAACCACAATTCTGGTTCAAGAAATAAAAAATTACTTGCAAAGAGTTAAAATTTGTAAAATAAGATTAATAAAGTCGCTTGAAAGCGAAATGCTTTTTCTCCTATGAACAGCCAGTTTGTTGCATCCCAATCGGTTGAAATTACTGTACCAGAAGAACCCGTTCCCATTCAGCACTATTTACGTCAACCCCAACGCCTAGTTCATGCGATCGCAGACCCAACTTTAATTAAACCCATCAGTCACGAGCAATATCAATTACAACTACGCCCGTTAAATTTTCTGTCCTTAACCTTTCAGCCAACGGTCACTCTCAAAGTATGGGCAGACGCGGATGGTACGGTTCATCTGACCTCTGTCAACTGCGAAATTCGAGGACTAGATTATATTAATCAACGATTTGCTCTCGATCTTAAGGGAACACTCTATCCTGTTCAAAAGAACGGTATCACCCGACTGCAAGGCAGAGCGGATGTAAAAGTCAATGTCGATATACCTCTTCCCTTTTCCCTGACGCCTAAGCCGATTTTAGAAACAACTGGAAATAGCTTACTCAAAAGCGTTTTACTAAGAATTAAACAGAGATTAATGCATCAGTTATTGTTGGATTATCGTCACTGGGCGAACCAAGATGCACCAACCCTGATGCAGGCTCAGTCAACAGAAGCTGTCACCGTCAAGGGTTAAAGGTTTTACATTCTAAGGTTAGAAAGTTGGAAGTTGGAACATGGAGAACAGCGATGAACGGACAAAGCTGCAACTGACTAACCTTCAAGTTACAACTCAACTCGGCAGGGACTGAAGGACATACGGTGCAAGCGTGAAGGCCCATATTGTTGCAACGCTAATCGATGTCGCAATGTGCCATACCCTTTATTCGTGACCAAATCATAATGGGGATATTTGACGGCTAAACGCATTACGAGTTCATCACGCCAAACCTTTGCCACAACACTAGCGGCGGCGATTTCCAGTGAGCGCTGATCGCCCTTCACCATCGTCTGTTGTAGCAAAGGCAAGTTGGGAAGCGCCTGATTCCCATCAATCAGACAAATATCGGGCTGTACTTTCAGCTTCAGAATGGCCCGCTTCATCGCTAGTAAGGACGCTTGCAAGATATTGATCTGATCGATTTCCTGCGACGTGGCATAGCCAATTCTCCAATCGAGGGCTAACCGTTGAACGTCCTTCGCCAGTTTTAAGCGTCGCAGCGGAGACAACTGTTTGCTGTCTTTGACACCAGCCAAAGCAAGCTGCGGCAGCACACAGACGGGTAAGATAACGGCTGCCGCCACCACTGGACCAAATAAAGCCCCTCGCCCCACCTCATCTACACCCGCTGCTAATCTTGGAGTACCCGATAAATCCGGTAACTCGCAAAAATTGGATTGCCCCTGAGACTTCGGGGGCAGAACGAGTCCGGTGGTGTTGCTCGGCATCCTTTCCGCTCCCTTT
>DATNQL010000038.1:0-8882 GCA_036704025.1 Stenomitos sp. | reverse complement strand
TACAGTGACTTTACTTTAGACAAAGTTAGGAAAGAATTTAACTTAACTCTTTCTGATAGAATTGACATTTTTTCCGATACACCAGAGCTGAAATGTAGTGAAATTCTCAGACAAATATTACGAGACAATGTGCCTTTAGCTCTGGCGAGCAATACAGAGAAATCTCGCTCTGAAATGATTATTGCTCCCATTTTAATCGAACTTAGAAAACAGCTCAATTATCAAATTAGTTTATTCTCTGGGATAGACTTCACAGTCGAGCCAGCTAAAGGCTTAAATGGAAACTGTGATTTTCTGATTAGCCGATCTCCAGAACTGCTGATTGTTAGCACACCAATAATTACGCTTGTGGAAGCGAAAAAGGAAAATATTAATGCCGGATTAGGGCAATGCGTAGCTGAAATGCTAGCTGCACAATTATTTAATGAGCGTGCGGACAATGTAATTAAGACAATTTTTGGAGTTGTTACAACAGGGACAGCTTGGAAGTTTTTAAAGCTTACAGGGCAAATTGTCGAAATTGATTTAAGTGAATATTATCTGAATAATGTGAATAAAATTTTGGGAATTTTAGCGAGTTTTATTCCCAGTCAGCCAGATGAACAGGACTGACACACGAACGCCACCTGTAGGGGTAATCTCCTCATTCTCATCTCCAAGCGTAGTTGCCCAGCTTGCACTCACTTACCGTTGTACCTGTGGTTTCTGCCGCCTTTGCCGTCGCCGTTCTGCTGCCGACGGACGATTCGTTTGGATCGGCACAACTTCCGCCTCACTACTTTCTCGTGCCACCCGAATCAGCAGTCCCGCTGCCACCAAACTGGCAATCATCGAATTGCCGCCATAACTAAAGAAGGGAAAGGGTAAACCGGTGGTCGGTAAAAGACCTGTGGCTACACCAATATTTAACAACGACTGTCCCACAATCAAAATCATGGCTCCGATCGCAATAAGCTGATGAACCGTATTTCGTGCTTTTAACGCCACCCCCAGCGCCACCGTCGCGTAAGTCATGATCAGCACCAGCATCAACACACTACCCACGAAGCCAAATTCTTCAGCAAATACAGCAAAGATAAAATCGGTGTACTGAATCGGTAAATAAAACAGCTTTTGTTGCGATAGCCCAAATCCAGAACCCCAAGTCCCCCCCGAACCAACCGCCAGCAGGCTTTGAACCAGTTGATAGCCATCATTCATCGGATCAGACCAAGGATTAAGGAACGACATGACCCGACGCCGTTGATATTCTTTGATGCTAAGACTGATAAAACTGAGCAGTAAACCGCCTAATGCTGTTCCTCCCAGATAAGAATAAGGCAACCCTCCTGCCAAGGCAATCAGCCACAAGGTCATACCGCACAAGGCTGTGGTACTGAGATTTGGCTGTAGCAGAATTCCCAGAAGCACAAGGACAAAAATTCCCAGCCAGAACAAGCGTACTCGACCGTGAATGCGCTTCCACTGCCCAAAAATTCGGGCACTCTGGAGTACCAAAAAGGGTTTAATTAACTCGGAAGGTTGTAGGGGAACCGGGCCAATGGCGATCCATCGAGTTGCACCATTAACGGTAGTGCCGACACCCGGAAGCAGGGTAATAAACAGAAAAACCAACAGGGTGATCACAAACCAGTGAGCGATACTCAGGGTATAACGCAGGGGCGATCGCACCACCAAGTTAAACCCAATCAAGCCTAACGCCACCCAAATTAACTGTCGCTTGAAGTAATACAGCCCATCGCCAAACTCAGCATCTGCACTCGGAAAAGAGGCCGAAAACAGAACGGCTAAGCCAATAAACACCCACACAAACGTTAGCCATTTCAACAACCGGGCATTCAGCGCCCATTCTTGTGCGGAGGGATTAACAAAGAAAATCAGGTCGCGTAGAGTCACGAATATTGAATCCCTAACAACAACGCAGAGCTTTTGAACAGCGGTTTGGCTGTAAACAACACTAACGTCACTGACTCAAGAATAACTAATTCCTGCTCAAAAGATTCGCCTCTATTTGGCCTTCATCCGGCATTTTCATAAAAAAGGGGGGCGTAAGCTTCCCCCTACTCTTCCCTGATCGAAATCCGTTTTTCCTGATTTAGAGCAGACCCGTATTGGTACCGGGTTTACCTGTGGCGAGTTCCACCTTAACGATTTTGCCGCCCATTTTCATGATCCGTTGCTGCTCACGAAACCAGCTATCGTAGGGAACCAGCTTCGTGAAATAGGTATTTTGTAGTTCCCGCTGCGTTCTGATTCTGGTTTGGCTAGGAACGCACGCCGTCACTTTAAACATTCGCATGAGTTTGTTTCTCCTGGGGATAGGTTAAGAAATTTTAAATCTCAATTCAGTTTTTGAAGCGATTGCTCGCAGCATAGGGCTTAAGCCGTTCGCTATGGCAATTTGCAAAATTCTTGGATTCGTGGTGATGACAACTCAGCCTCAGCATTAGTCATTGAGCACGTCACTTGAAACGCTTTCTTCAAGCTTTGGCTGCACCACAACGGCGAAACTTGAAGCCGTTATTCTTTAACACAACAAAGGTTGGGAGTCAATCGTCAATACTAGACCGCCAAAACTCATCTGCTTTACTAAAATCTCAGCAAGACTCGCCTCTAACAAGCTAGCACTCACAAATGACTTCCCAAACCTTAAGTAGACAACCGACTACAAGCTCAGAAATTAACTAAGAGAAGACTTAGCTTAAGCCAGAGCTGATGTAATCGAAATAAACGCCCATTTCCTTACCAGCATCAGCACCAACCAAGCTGGCGGTGACTTCTTTCATGGCTTGGATAGCTTGAACGGTTGCGCCAACAGGAACGCCCAAAGAGTTGTAGGTTTCCTTCAAACCGTTGAGTACGCGCTCATCGAGGATGGAGGGGTCACCCGCTAACATCGCATAGGTAGCGTAGCGCAGGTAGTAGTCCAAGTCACGGATACAAGCGGCATAGCGGCGGGTGGTGTACATGTTGCCGCCTGGACGGGTGATATCCGAATACAGCAAGGACTTAGCAACGGCTTCCTTAACAATGGTGGAAGCGTTAGCGCTGATGGTGGTAGCCGCACGAACCCGCAGTTCACCTGTGCTGAAATAGCCCTTGAGCTTTTCCAGAGCGGCATTATCCAAGTATTTACCTTGAACGTCGGAAGAGTTAATAACAGAGGTAATTGCGTCTTGCATTATCCGATTTCCTATTTCACCTAGTCTCTTGAATCCTTTGCACAGACGCGAAACAGCGCGTCTGGAACAGTAGGGAAAAGATGCTTACCCTACTGCAACCCTCCAATCACGTAGTCGAAGTAAGAGCCAGCTTCGGAGGCATCATCACCAGACATCATGGAAGTAGCAGCATTCTTCATCGCCCGAACGCCTTCTGCAACTGCATCGATGGGGGTACCCAAAGACTTGTACATTTCACGGACGCCAACCAAACCAATTTCTTCAATGGGGGTGACATCACCAGAAACGATTCCGTAGGTGACTAGGCGTAGGTAGTAGTCCAGATCACGTAAGCAAGTAGCGGTCATTTCTTCACCGTAGGCGTTGCCACCAGGGGAAACAACATCAGGACGCTTCTGGAATAGTGCGTCACCCGCTTGCTTAACAAGGCGTTCGCGAGAATCAGTCAGGGTTTGAGCGATGCGGAGGCGACGCTCACCAGAGGTAACAAACGCTTTGATCCGCTCTAGTTCGCCAGGGCTCAGATAACGTGCCTCAGCGTCTGCATTCACGATAGATTTCGTGACGATACTCATCGATAGGATTCCTCCAGAAAAATTTAACCAGGTGTGTTTAAACTGGCATTCGCATTCTTGATCGCTAGTTCACTTGATTGAATGTGCTGCACTTAATCTGTTCTCAGGGTGGATTCAAACCCAAATCCTCAAGTTTCTTAAGTATTCTTACGCTTCGTTGAAGCGAGCAGCTATTCATTAGTCAGGGATACAGCGACCTACCGCAAATATTCTGCGATAGATTGTTCACATTCTTCTCTGTATCTTAATATTTTGTAATATTCTTCCTCAGATTTCGGGAAATTTGACAGCCACCAAGATGGGGAGGAGCAGTAAGGCTTCCTCTGACTGGGAGACACCAAAAGCAGAATGATTCGTGAGAACAGGCAGACAAAGCTGGGCTGAGCCATGCCCTAGTGTTCCCTTCTCTAGCTCTGTGTCCTCCTATCTTTTTCCTGGCTTGTCTCGATATCCTTTGCCCTGAGTCAAGCTCCTCTGAAGCGGTGTAAAACCGTTCAGAGGAGAAGATAGTCAGCAGACTGCTGAACCGATTAGGTTTGACTCACCCAGGCAGGCGAGAGTTTAGACAAAGTCTACTTCACCCAATCCGAGACAGCTTTCACACTACCCAGGTAGTTGCCAGCCGGTAGCGTTGGGCAGCGATTGTAAGGCACGACATCCTCACCGAAGAAGCGAACATACTCTTCACCCTCAATCAGCGCTGCAACAGCCGCACTCAGACCTTGCTCGGTCAAGAGCTTGTTATACTGCTGAATTTCTGATTGGGTGCCTGGAGTCCGTCCCAAAAGATGGCGGAACAGGAACTCAATCACCTTGGTATTCGGATAAGGGGTGTAGAACCGACGCTGGTAGACATCAGAACTCGCCAAGACTTTCACAAACTCGCGCACTGAAATTTCACCATTGCTGAGCTTGTTTTCCAATTCAGGGCGACGGAACTCCCCAGGAACTTGTCCATTGAAGACATCCATCACCTGACAGTAAATCGCCTGAATTACCTGGGCAGTTTCAGTCTGATTGGCTCCAGGAGTCATGCGGAAAATCCGTGCCGGCTTACGGCGCGTTGCGCCACTGACCTCCACCGATTGGCCTTCACTCGTCTGGAAAGAACGACCGAGTTCGACAAACTGCGGCTTGCTCGTTTCCTGCTGCCAGTCTTGACGCTTCATATCCGCGATCGCCTTACCCGTCAGTGGCATCTGGGCTACATCCATGCGGGACGACACCGGCTCGAAGCTAGGGACGACCACATCCTTATTCTGCTTCGTGAGCTGGTTATAGAGCCGTTGGGTGTTGGGGAAGTTGGCGGCAGGTAAGGTGGGGAAGCGCCGATAAGGCACGGTATCTTCACCAAAGACCTGAATATACTCCAGGCTATTAACCATCGCGTTGATAAAGCCACGAATACCCTCAGCCGCGAGAATCCGGTTGTACTTTTGGATTTCCTTCTGGTTTTCGGGCGCACGACCGAGGAAGTGCTTCGTCCCCAGCTCAATCACCTTGGTGTTGGGGAAGGGAGTATAGAACTCTTTAATGTAGAGGCTGGAGGTACCTAGACCTTCAATGAACTCCTTGACATTAATTTCGTTGTTACTCAGCTTGCTTTCCAGAGCCGAGAATTCATTCTTCAGGATATACGGCTCGACATCGCGCTCAAAGATCTGCCGATAAGCGGCTCGAATCAGAGCTTTAACCGCTGGCTTATCAACGGTATTGGTCAGCTTGAAGACCTTGGTTTGTTCGCGCTGAACACTAACGCCCTGATTAATCCGGAATTGAACATCGGGTTCAGTCCGTGATTCAGTGACTTGACCCAGTTGCACGAAGCGTGGGGTTTCAGCTTTGGCTAGTTGCGTACCGCTTGATGTTTCAGCGATACTGCCGACTCTCAAACGTCGCAATGCCAAACCACCCGGAGTCACATAGCGCTCATAGGGAACTGTATCTTCCCCAAAGGCTTCCGAGTACTCAGGGCTGTCGATAATGGCGTCAACGAGAGCATAGAAGCCGGACTTGGCGCAAATATCGAAGTACTTGTTGATCTCTTGACGCCCATAGGTGGGACGACCTAACAGACGGCGGTGGATATACTCAACGGCTTTACAAACATACAGGGATGTCCAGTAAAGATTGCGGAATATCTCCGACTTGGCTAGGGTTCGCACGAACTCCCGCACGGGGATTTCGCCGTTTTCCAGCTTAATTTCCGCCACCTTCTGGCGCTGACCGTCGTAGACATCACGGCCAAACACTTGCAAGTAGCAAGCCCGAATCACGGATTGAGTAGAGCTTTCCGAGAATTTGATATTGGCAGCGCTGCTCTTCTGGCGACTCATGCCAGAGGTGGGGATTTGATCCAATCGGAACACCTTAGGTCCCAAAGAACCGGGAAACTCACCTCGTGCCTTGGGATTGCTGTTTTGGTTATTGATGCCAGGGCCTTGGTGAATCAGTAGGCGCTTTGTATCTTTGCCAAAGGGAGCCGGTCGGGTATTGGGATTCCGGGTTTCTTTGGGGAAGATGGCTCCAAACTGAATTTCCAAGGGGTCGTTGCCAGAACCATAGGGATGTTGGTCAGGCAGTGGGCGATCGTATTGAGCAAAGGTTGTGATGAACTGAGGGACTTTGCGGAATGGCGCACTGTACTTCAGTAAATCTTGCTGCATTCCCCAGTTACGGCATTCCTGGGCTTCTTGACCCAAACCCCGCAGGTAGGGAACGGTTTCTTCGCCAAAGTAGTCGGAGTATTCTTGCGAATCGACCAAAGCATCCACAAGAGCGGCTAGACCCCCGTTGGAAACAATGGCAAAGTACTGTTGGACTTCTTCACGCGAACTCGGACCACGACCTAGGAAATGACGGAACGCCAGTTCTAGGGCACGACTGTTGATGAAGGGCTGGTAAAACTGTTTTTGATATAGGGGAGATTTACCCAGACGACGAATAAACTCTTTCATTGAGATGTCGCCGTTTCTTACCTGGGATTCCAGGTAAGAGATGGATTGGCTGTAGGCGCGGGTAATATCACGCTCGAAAACCTGCCGATAGGCAGCTTTCACAACCTCTATTTTTTCTGAGGCGGATAGTCCCGGCTTCATCACGAACTTAGGACGCCGTTCTGCCGCATTAAAGTAACTTTGGGGCAGTTGCAAGCCTTGTTGGTCACTCTTGGGACGCTGCCGCAGTTTATCGGAAGGATTAGCGGCTTTAAATTCGCCAATCACAATCTCGAAGTACTGACTCACGATATCCCTGGCCTGGGCATCACGCTTGAAATACCCTAGCGAGGCCGCACGCATTTCCTGTAGCGCCACGAGTGTGGCCTCTCCAGAACAAGCATTTTCGATGATTTCCCGCAGACCCCGGACGTTGACGACGATAATGTTAGGGTCGCCCGCCACGATCGCGTAAGTTACATAACGCAACATCCAGGACAAGTCACGCAGAGATTTCTGCATGTTTTTCGGGCCATAACGGGCGACGTTAATTGGTCGGAAACCCGCCGGAGTTGGCCCTCCTGTCGAGGCACTGAAGAGTCCCCGTAGACCCTCGAAGAAGCCACCACTGCTTTCCACATAAGTGGCAGTCCCTAATTTCATGGAATCTCTGACATCCATGCTGCCACTGCCACCGCCGGCGAGGACTAGCTCCTGACCGACTTCTTCCCTAGGCTTCTCCAGGAAAGCCATCGGGGAACCCCCGACAAAAATTCGGTTGGCAGCGCGGGAAACGATTAGATCCGCGTTTTTGCTCAGAATATCTGCAATTTCTAAACGCTGTATCCCAGAGCGGAAGTAACTGGCAAGCTCACCTAGCTCACCAGCCCCTAAGAACCGGTCTTGCTGTTCGGCTTGAATAATTGTTGAAACCGGTACTGTTTGATATAGTTGCGGGCGCGCAACTGAGCTTCCACCACTTGCCTTAACACTCATTGGTTCTCAAAAGCTCCCATCGACAAATTGCAAATTGCTACTGTGTTAAGTCTGACCAGGGTGCCAATGCAGGTCTTTTTGGCTTACATTAGGCTTCTGTGCATCGGGATTGACTCCCATCTCAAGGGGAGACAGGATGTTCCCGTGAAGCCTTCAATAAACTCTCTTCCTGGGCTTTACCAGATCAGTCTTTAGATTAAAACGTTTCTGTTGTTGTGAACTTATTTGTTAAGAAGTGTAAATAACACCTTCCAGTGTTTCACAGAGTCATCATAGTTGATCCGTGTCAATCGATGAGAGTCCCCATAAGTTTTGTTACAATTTTCGAGTTCTGGGGAGTGAGGCAATCCCGAATACCTAATGAGATTTTGAGTTATGGATACCGAGCAAAACACTAGCACTGCGGTTCAGCGGCTTTACGATACTTACCCTTTTCCTCCAGAACCTTTACTCGATGAGCCACCGCCTGGGTACAACTGGCGCTGGAATTGGTTAGCGGCTTACAGTTTTTGCACAGGTCAAAAACCGCCAAGGCAGGATGTGCGGATTCTCGATGCCGGGTGTGGAACGGGTGTCGGGACAGAGTACTTGGTTCACCTCAACCCTCAGGCGTCTGTGGTGGGAATTGATTTGAGTGGAGGTGCTTTGCAGGTGGCGCGAGAACGTTGCCGTCGTTCAGGTGCCCATCGTGTTGAGTTTCATCACTTGAGTTTGTACGAGGCCGACAAACTCGAAGGTGAGTTCGATTTGATTAACTGTGTGGGCGTATTGCATCATTTGCCTGACCCGATTCGAGGCATTCAATCGTTAGCCCCTAAGCTGGCTCCCGGTGGCTTGATGCATATTTTTGTCTATGCAGAGTTGGGCCGTTGGGAAATCCAACTGATGCAAAAAGCGATCGCACTGCTTCAGGGTAACCAACGAGGCGACTACCAAGATGGTGTGAAGGTGGGTCGTCAATTGTTTGACTCCCTCCCAGAAAATAATCGTTTAGTCAAGCGAGAAAAAGAACGTTGGTCTTTGGAAAATCATCGGGATGCCAACTTCGCGGATATGTACGTTCATCCCCAAGAAATTGACTACAACATTGAGACCCTGTTTGAATTAATTGATGCTTCTGGTTTAGAGTTTATCGGCTTTTCTAATCCCAAATATTGGCAGTTAGAGCGGCTCGTCGGCAAGAATCCGGAGTT
>DATNQL010000037.1:0-7936 GCA_036704025.1 Stenomitos sp. | reverse complement strand
CGTGTGACTAAAAAGGGAATGGGGAATAGGGAGTAGGGAGTAGTCGTTTTCTAAACATGCATTTCCTGATGGCAGTGGCTACAGCGCCAGTAAAGTTCTCCAAAACGCACATGACGAAGTAAAACGTATGAACAGTAAGGGCAAAGATGCTTATTCATCATCGATTGACTCCTTATTGTCGATATACCCAGGTGACTGCGACTCGTTAATAAAGCTTTATTTCTCATATATTTCACCAAACTTGGGTCATTTATTTTAACAAGTATTAGCATGACAATCTGGTGTTTTAAATCATGTATGATTTGGCGTTTGATTAGCGTATAAATTGTATATTCTGTACTGAATCTTATAGATTTTTTACAATAAACTGTAAACGCATCACTCAATATTATTTTTCAAACATTAAAATAGTTATTATCAGACAAATTAATCCTATATCTATTCAAGGATAGATACAAATTTTTGAGAGAAAAACTACAATAATTTTAGGTTCATAATACTCATTTTTAAAAATATTTTTTATTAAAAAATGGGTAATTACATAGTTAACTACAACTGTATTTCCTGTTATAAAGTCAGATAAATTTGCCTGATTCCACAGGAACTTGGGAGATCTAGAACAATAATAAATAAGGAAAAAAAGAAATGCCTAGGCTTATAGGAAAACGCTCTGAAAATGGAGCAAACATCACTGCTTTAATCATTCTTGCTGCCATTGTTGGGATACTTCTCGAATACCTTGGCGCGATCGACATCGTTCCTGGTTTTGGTCGAGAGGCATACTACTTTCAGCTTCAAGGTCAGCCAACCAACGAACAGAACACTGGACAAACCCATCAATAAGAACTGCGAGGAATTGAGAAATGCGTAAAGGTAGTGATGTTATCGGTAAAGTGGTTGTCACCTACGACACGGGCAAGAAAATTGAGCGAATTCTAGATTTGATTTTTGATCAGGAACGCAATCAACTTTTGGGTTTCCTGGTTGAAGAGAAGGGACTATTTCGGGATGCAAAAGTGATTCCCCTACAAGAGGTGCAGGCGATCGGGTTAGATGCGATCGTGGTTCACTCAAAAGACTCTGTGGTCGAAGCATATGATATTCCTGCGATCGCGACGATTCTGCACCATAACAATGTGCTTACAGGAACAAGAATCCTGACGACGGCGGGACTCAACCTCGGTGAACTGGTCGATTTGTTCTTTGACGAGCATAGCGGACTGGTGGAAGGATACGAAGTCTCCGGCGGTATTTTTGCCGATGCTTATTCGGGGCGATCGTTTGTTCCCGCTCCCGAAACCCTGAAAATTGGTTACGATGTTGCCTTTGTACCTCCAGAAACGGCTCAGATGATGGCAGAACAAGTCGGTGGCATCCGGGGAGCAGTCCAAGCAACTGGAGATATGTGGCAAGACTCGACTGAGACTGCAAACCGTAGACTGCAAGCCGCCGCTCAAAGTGTGAATGAGCAACTGCAAAGCTCGGTAGAGACTGTGAACCGCAGCCTCAAGGAAGCCAGCCAAAATGCAGGCGAGCATCTGCAATCCGCGAGCGATGCCACCAGCAGCAAGCTGCAAAACTTTAATCGAGAGGCGGCGGCAACGCTTACGAACAAGCTGGTTGACCCTGCGGAGCAAAAAGTATATGTGATTGGCAAGCGTGTCGAGCGGGATGTGTTGACTCAAGACGGTAGCGTACTGCTATTCCAGGGAAAGCAAGTGACGTTAGCCTACGCGGAAGCCGCTGAGCGCATGGGCATCCTCAGTGAACTCTATGGAGCAACAGGTGGCAGCTTGACGGCAAACATCAGTCGTAATCTTCAAGCCGCAATGGAATCGACTAGCGATCAAATTCAGAGCGCGGTTCAGAGCAACGGTGCTAACCTACGTCATTCGGTTGATGAGCTAACCGCACACGTAACAATGCTCCCAAGGGAAGCCGCCCAAGGGGCTATCGAGCAGGCAACAGGGCGCAGGGTTCTACAGACCGTGCGTACTGAGGATGGTTTAATTATTGCGGCATCGGGTCAGATTGTGATGGAACCCATCCTTAATCGTGCCCGAACTTACGGGAAAGAGGCTCAATTGCTGAACGCTGTGGGTTTAACTCTGGCAACCGCAGTTCATAAGAGTGCAAGTGACACATGGTTAGAAACCCAAGTTCAACTGCGCGATCGGGCAAGTGTTGCCCAAGAAAACTTCAACACCTTCTGGCAAAGCCTGCAAGAGCAGGTAGAAGAACTACGAGGACGCAGCGTGCGGGCAATCAGGAAGCAACTCATTGAACAAGCGCTGGGGCGTCCAGTTACCCGCGTTATTCTTGACGCCGAGGACAACGTGATTCTCAATGTGGGTGAACTAATTACGCACTGTGCCATCCGACAGGCAACAGAAAACGGAGTGCTGAATATCTTACTGAATTCGGTCTACTTCAAGAAGCCAGAAATCTCTGTTCAGGAGCTGCGTGCTTCAGAACACGGAACGGCTGCCTTGGATTATCACGGTAACGGGCGAGTTCAAGCAGAATCCCAACCTATCTCTATGAACTAATACCAAATCCGCCCTCATAGCCCCTTTTCCCTGCGGTGTCGTAGAGACGTTCTGGCGAAACGCCTCTACTATTTAGACTTTCTTAAAAAATACGATCAGATAAGCTCATCCTTTAAATACATTATCACCATGACTTTTTTAAATTCTGTTCTTGATGAATCTCAAGAAAAAATTCTCTGCTGCTATATCAACACCAGCTATAAAAATCAAGTTATCCAGATAGTATCTCTTGATAAAATGATTTGGGAAAAAGTGGTTTTTCCAGGTCAAAGGCTATTGTTTGAAGCCGTAATTTCAGATCGATTAGAAATTAAAACACCTGAAAATGTCACAGCGACAATTCCTTGTCATGAGCTGCGCGTTATGGAATCATTGGAAAATATTCGAGAGTTTCTTACGTCTTACTTGGAAATGAAGGGAAGGGCTTGGTGGGTCGAAGTTGTTACTCAAGAACCTAACTGTATCTATTACTTTGGGCCTTTTGCAAGTAGCTACAAAGCTCAATTGTATTCCTGCGGTTACATTGAAGATTTAGAACAGGAAAAAGCCCAAGTAATTGCTGTCGATATCAAACGGGGTCAGCCAGGTGAACTAACAATTTTTGAAAATGAATTGGGAGATAGACTTGAGGGGCAACTCTCCCTAGCTATCTCTAGCTTTGTTGAATCTAGGTTCTACTAATATCGTAGATAATTTATCAGTACGAGAACGAGTCATTCAAAATTTAGGCGTGGCAGCCGTGCCTGAAGGGTTGCCTGTAATTGTGACAACAGGCGAGGGTAGTGAACACCCTCGCCTTCTGCCTTCTTCCGTCTGCCTTGCCTCAACGACAAATACTAATGCCCATCTACTTAAATGACTTGAGGTATTAGTTATTCTGACCTAGAAAATATACTTCATCTCGTTTATTGTGTAAATATTTCGTTACTATAAATTTATAGAACTTTACACGAGGGCTAACACCCATGCGCTACACCGATAACCAAGGGAAAACCCTCAGCCTCAATGACTGTATGACGGCTGATAGCTTCTTGATGCAGGCTGAAGTGTATATCAGCGAACCACAAGAGATGCACTTCAACCAAGCAGGAGAGCTAAAAGCAGGAAAGAAACCGAACCAAGCAGTAGTACATCGTAGTGATGGTAGTGAGCTGATCCCCGCTGAAGTTCAAGCCAATACACGTAGTGATAGTAGTCAATTGCTGAATCAGCCTCTCGCCGCTGGCTACACAGTAGATGATGAGGGAATCACCAATAACTACGCCATTGAGCCTGCTATGTACTCTGCCGAGTATCCCTCACCCAAACAGCAACAGCGTTATGCCTTACAGGGAGCCGTCGCTATCCTATTTGTTGCTTTGACACTGGTGAGTGCATTTGCTGTTAGCTAAGCGTAACAATAGCGAGATATTTAGCTTCTTTTCAAGATATCTAGCAAGCATCAACCCTCTAGTTTTCGCCCTAAGTGGGCACAGGAGTCAACGCGTGAATCAGCCGATGGAATTATCTTTCGAGCAACAATTTAGCCTTCGTTGCTTTGCCGATCAAGTAAAGCAAATGTCTCGCGAACAAGCACAAGAGTTTTTGCTCATGCTCCATGAGCAGATGATGATGAAGGAAATGATGTACCAGCATTTTCTAAAGCATGAGTGGAAACTAGACTCAGGTGCGATCTTCCCTTAGCAAGAAAGCCAATGTTGTCTTTTCTGGTTCGCTTTATTGTTTGTTCGCAAGGCCAAAATTCGAGGTAAGACCCTGTTAGCCTCAGGGCTTGATTACCTCCTCAACTAGCTCCCTGGCATCTTTATATGAGCCGAAGAAATATTTGTGGAGGCAAACCTCTATGTTTAGCAGCGTTACTGATTTAATCAATCCCACTGGCAGTGATTGGGGAGAGCGCTTACTCAACACCGTTGCCAACAAAACGATTCGCTACCTATTTACTCAAAGCGAGTCAGTCGAAGTCTTTGTCCGCTGCCATCCTTCCAGTAAACTCTTGCAAGGCAGCATTGATAGCTTCAAAATGACAGGTCGTGGGCTTGTCATCCGTGATCAGTTTAGGGCGGAAGAACTATCTTTTGAGACCGACGCCGTATCGATTGACTTCAGTGGCGTTTTGAACGGCAAACTGGTTTTAGCGCAACCCACCCAAGCTGTTGCCCAAGTCACCCTCTCCGAAGCAGGCATCAACCACGCTTTTCAGGCTGAACTGGTGAAAAAGCGTTTGGTGAACCTCTCCCTGCCTGCCTTAACCGACTTATCTGACGCGGAACTGGTCTCCTTTGAAGCTGTCCAAGTAGAGTTATTGCCCAACAATCAAGTGCAGATTTGGGCTAAAGCCGACCTCAGCAACGGCGAACTTGTACCGATTAGCCTGAGTGCAACCATCGCCATTGAGCGGCGGCGTCGCCTGGTTTTTTGTGACCCGAAGTTTGAAACAGACACTGTGCCCGAATCTCAACGGGACATCTCTCAAGCCCTGAGCATCACATTGGCTCAAATTTTGGATCACATGGTTGATTTGGAGCGCTTCGATCTCGATGGCATCACGATGCGGCTCAACCGATTAGAAACCAAAGGGAAACAGTTGATTTTCAGCGGCTATGCTCAGATCGATCGCATTCCCGCTAACTCCTAATCTACCGGGGTGGGTGGGGCTTTGTCCCCCACTCCCTTAACTGGGCTGCCCACCATCAGCTCATATTAATTGTTGCACTTTTAATCCCAGTCAATTAGTAAATCAGCCAAAAAAAGATGAGCCTGGAGCGGTTCCCTTAAATTTTGTATATCTTCAGTTGAGCAGAAGGTTTTTAGGAAAAGAAAAGCTATGCAATCCCTGATATTCAAAAAACTTTAATGACCCACAATCCGTCCTCATCGAAATATTGGCTTTTTCTCTACAGGTGTGACAAAGAAATCTTCGTGCCACTTTTTTCTATTGCTGCCAAATATCTCCAGTACCTGCCATAGCTGACAAGTCACGATATAACTACATTGACCATGAGCAACACCGTACAGCTTAACCCATTGTTCTGGGGCTAGCTGCTCAGACTCGTTCAACGGAATCAATTCCTGCATCTTTAGGGTGTATCAAAGTACTTAATTTACAGGCGTGGAGAAAAGTAGGGTGGACAATGCCCACCCTACGGATGTCACACACTCTTGAAATTCTCAACCCGTGAGGAAAGGTTTGGTTCCTACTGCATGGCACCAATGAGGTAGTCGAAGTAAGCACCAACTTCGCTTGAATCTTCTCCCGACATCATCGAGGTGGTGAGATTCTTCATGGCACGGATGCCTTCGGCAACCGCTTCAAGCGGAGTGCCAAGGGAGTTGTACATTTGGCGAACACCAATCACCCCAATCTCTTCAATCGGTGTAGTATCGCCAGCCACGATACTGTAGCTGATTAAGCGCAGGTAGTAATCCATGTCCCGCAGGCAAGTTGCAGTCATTTCCTCGCCGTAGGCGTTGCCACCAGGGGAGACAACATCTGGACGCCTTTGGAACATCTGGTTTGCCGCTTGCTTAACAATGCGTTCTCGGCTTTGTGTTAGGGATTGAGCAAGGCGCAGACGGCGATCGCCACTCATGACAAAGCTCTTCATCTGCTCTAACTCCCCAGGGGTGGGATAGCGAACCTCTGCATCCGCGTTCACAATCAACTTCATCAGAATACTCATAACAGACTCCTGCCAAAAATAAAATCAATGGTCTAGATGTGTCGTTTCAAACACTCGACTCTTGAGCGTTTTACCGAACCAAGCCCAAGTTCATCAGTTCTTTGGGAGATGCCAACACATCAATTGCCACCAAGAAAATCTTGCCTTGAGGATTGAGCAAGAACCGCCATGATAGGTTGATGCCAACACTGTCGCCAAACCACGGAGTATGCACTTTACCCGTCACTTTAATCTGAGTAAACTCTCCTTCTGCTGCCTCAGATACCCCCCGCTGTGGCATCAGCCTGAGTCCGTAGCATTCTTCACGCATATACATGAGGATGTTCTCATGACCCACAATCGGTTTCTCAAAAGGAGGTTGCAGAGCACCGTCTTCAGTAAACAAAGCCACAGCCGCCGGAAAGTCAAAGGCGTTCATGTTCTCCATGTAACTCAACACCGTCAAGTTTTCGATGCCCTCAATTTTGACCTTAGTTCGGGATGCAAAATCTTGAGGTGGAACCACAGGTTCTTTAACTTTTTGAGTACCCCCAGTTGGGACATATCCCATGTTGACGACAATATCCCGTAACACGCTCAGTTGCTGTCCTCCTTCAAGCTGACGGATGGCTTGGAGTACATCGGATGCGTTCGCAGACAGCTTATAGCCTTCTGGAATCGGAGCAACAATTCCCTGTTTCATCCACTCGCTTAACTGATACCAGAAGCCCAACTTGACATTCATGCCGAAAGACGAATAGGTACGGCAGATGGGAGTATCACTCTGGTTAACCAAATCGCACATGACTTGCGCTTGTTCCAAAGCAGGCATCTGCTTGATTTGATTCAGGGTGTTTTCTGCGAAAATCATGTTGGCTGCCGACATAGCAGCGGGCGTAATGGTAACTCCCATCTCGGTATAGGCAAACCACAGCAAAGCTAACTGATCTTCAGCACTGAGTTGATTGAATGATTCAACCGTAGCTGGAACCGCATTAGCAACTTGAGTGTTCGGGAAAATGGAGCGTGCTGAATCGATAGTAAAAGACATGATCAAAATCTCCAGAACGAAATTACGTTAATTTGTTGGCAGTGTTTCAAAAAGGGTGATGCTAGCTTGGAACTGCCGACCATAACTGATTTTCGAGATCGCTCTCGTCATGTCTAAAGACATTACCCAAAATGCGCTTCGCTATCGCATAAGTCGATTTTTGGCAAATCGCTAAACAGTCAAGCACACTCAGAAACTCATCAAAATTCAGGGGTTTAGTGAACCACATATCAAACCCAGCCGAGAGAGCACGTTGTTCCGTCTGTTTATCGGCATAGGCTGTCACAGCCAGGGCTAGCGTTTCTTTCCCTCGCGCTGCCGTGAGTGTTCTCACTTGACGAATCAGGGCAAAGCCATCCTCGTTTGGCAAGGCAATTTCGCTCACGAGGACATCCGGTTGCCATTGCACAAATATTTCCAGAGCTTGCTGGGCTAAAAAAGCTACTCGCACATCTACACCATAGGGTTCTAGCAGCAGCGTCATCAAATCGCAGGAATCGATATTGTTATCTACAACGAGCATTCGTAGCCCTTGGAGGGATGGAATATTACTCGGAAATTCATGAGCTATATACATAGCAGCTCCTATGAAGATTTCATGTGTAACGACTGCTAAAAACGCTAACCCTATAGAGGCGTTAACCAGAAGGTGACTAATTTCTTCAAGTTCCCCT
>DATNQL010000036.1:0-15016 GCA_036704025.1 Stenomitos sp. | reverse complement strand
GTGCCTGTTCGTAAGCGGTTGTCCCTTGAGGAATCTGCTTGAGGCGCTTCATGGTTATCTGCCAGGTGGCATACACTAGCTGCCAATTTTCCAACGACTGAGCCACTCCTTGACGCGCTTCGGCAATCAACGCCGCATCTTTCGCCTCTTGAAGACGCTGCTGAGAGTTTCGTTCTTTCACTAATCGCTGATTCGCCGCCGCTAAATTCTGCTTATATTCCTTAATTTTTTGCTGAGCCAAGGGCTGAAGATTGCTATTCGTCGGTAACTCTTCTAGGCGTGCAATTGCCTCTCGCCACAAACCCTGAACTTCAACCCACTGCGCGGCTGAATGAGGCGGATTTTCACTTTTGTTCGCTGCCTTGGCGGCTGTCTGTAGTGCCGTTACCATCTCCTCAACACGCTCAGCCTGAGCTTGATACACCTTAAGCTGCTCTTGGGCTTTACCGTAATCACCCGACCAAAATGGAATGGATTGTAACATCCGAATCGCTTCCATTAATTGCTCTTGAGCCTCTAGAACCTCTTTTCCCGATAGAGGCTTTTGCAATCTTTTCAGGCTCGTCTGGCTCAACTCCTGAGCATCTGAAAGGGCTTGGCATTGTCCAACCACGCAGGGACGAGTCAGCAGAAATAGGCTGGTCAAAAAAATGAACAAACTTAAGCCCGTCCCAGCGACGACTATCGGCAGCAGGGTTTGTTTGAACTTGCTTTTCCCTGGTGCAACAATTTCCTCAGGGGGTTCCTCCAATAGGGAATTGTCTTCCTGAATCGGTTGGTCCCAAGGGTGCGAAGACCTTGACTCAGAGGTTGCCGTCTCCGAGTCTTGGCTCGTTTCCGTTTCTTCCTCATCACTATCGGTGACCTCTTCTGGGAGAGAGTCAGAGGGGTCGGGAGACTCTAATGTCTCTTCAACCGATGTAGTGCTTTGGGTCAAAGAGACAGGTCGCTCTATTTTGAATGAATAAAACGCATAAGGCGACTTCTGGTTTTCTACTCGCAAGTAAATTTTGACCGACTGACTCTGTGACCACTGTTGATCCTGAATAGTTCGCTCAATGGAGCTAAAGACTTGTTGGGAATCAGGTACCGTCGCCGCTGGGTGTTGAGCCAGAATGACTAGCATTTCATCCTTAAGACGACACTGAATCTGAACCGGAACAATCGGTGACAGGTCAGCCTGTAAGCCCTCTTGTAAAAGATGCTCCAGATTGTCTAAATTATTAGGCCGCGTCGCTGTTTTCATTTGACTACATCATTCTTTAGGTAGTTTCTTTTTTGGGGTGAGTTACCAACCCACAGCGACTCTTGATACCGAGTTGCATCCAAAGAGGTAACGTTCTCTCCCCCTACTTCTGCTAATTTCCCAAACTACTATGACTGAACCCACCCGTCTGATGAGGGATGGTTAGAACTGTTCGATGAAAAATGATTCAGCCAGCTCATTGATTAACCCTATAGAACTTAAGGTTAAACGTTTAATTTTGCCATGTTCTTCTAACAGATAGAGGCAAAAGACGAGTTTTCGCTGAAATTATAGACAAAAGGGGGCTAAGGCTTTAAGCCATGGTGATGCCTCCATCGATATAGCAAATCGGTATCCATTAGCAATGCCCTAAAATCTCAAAACTTATTATGACTCAGTCTCCCCCCATCGCCGAACAAGTTATTTTAATTACTGGCGCTTCCACCGGGATTGGTGCAGCTCTCGCCCGACGGTTAGCCCAGCAATTTTTGGGTATTCGCTTAGTCCTTGCCGCCCGCAATCAGGAGAAATTAGAAGCCGTCGCGACCGATTGTCAAAAAATGGGTGCCAAAGTCCTGGTTGTGCCCACTGACCTCGCTCAACTCGAACAGGTCAAAGCCCTGCCTCAAAAAGCCCTTGACCACTTTGGTCGAGTAGATGTCCTGGTGAATAATGCCGGTTACGGACAGATGGGACCTATGGAATTAATTTCACCCGAAGATGCCCAACGGCAATTTGCGGTCAATTTTCATGCGCCGTTAATCTTGAGTCAGGCGTTAATCCCCACCCTGCGGGAGCAGGGGGGTGGACGAATTATCAATGTTTCATCCCTCGGCGGTCGGGTGGCGTTTCCGGCGGGGGGGATGTATAGCCCTTCTAAATTTGCTCTAGAAGCCTTGAGTGATGTGATGCGGATGGAGTTAGGGGCATTCAACATTAAAGTCAGTGTGATTGAACCTGGCCCCGTCACCACAGACTTTTTTAGTGTGGCTGGCGATAAGGTCGATCTGAATATACCGGAGTCAGGACGAAAGCTCTATCGGGCAGCCATTGAGGGCATCAAAGACATTGAACAGCAAACGGCACGTCTGGCTTGGAGTTCAGAACGGGTAGCAGATGTGATCATTCGGGCGCTAACCTCGCCTCACCCCCACCCCCGCTACGTGGCGGCAACTGGGGGAAAGATGATGCTGTTTTTGATGAGAAAACTCCTACCGACTCCACTGGTAGACTTGTTCTGGAAACGCTTCTACAAAATTGACCAAGTTGAGCAAGAGTGGAAAAGTTTGGCTCAAAGGGTAAGGTAGAAAACCGACTGCAAGGTGGGAAATTGATACCTTAATAAAGGTTAAGAGCCTTTGAGTAAAGAAGTCTGAAGATTAAACGATGAAGGATAAAGGGGAAATTTATCGGTATATACCTTGCCCTGACTGGAGCCTAGCTCTCCGATGTGGGGTGATTTCCTACTTTACACTTAATGCTTCATACTTCATACTTCAGCTTTCAGTTGACCTTTAATCAATACCCATTTATGGACTTATTAGAGTACCAAGCGAAAGAATTATTTCGCGAGATTGGCATCCCGGTTTTGCCGTCTCAACGCATTGACCATCCTGCCGACCTCAAGCGCTTAGAAATTCCTTATCCAGTCGTTCTTAAGTCTCAGGTACCGACAGGGGGAAGGGGTCGAGCTGGTGGTATCCGCTTTGTGGAAAATACCATTGATGCGATCGCGGCGGCAAGAGCGATTTTCAATCTGCCAATTCTCGGTCGCTATCCCCAAGTCCTACTCGCCGAATCCCGCTACGATGCTGACCGGGAATTATTTCTCGCCGTCATCCTCGATTATACTCTTGGGCGTCCTGTTCTCTTAGGGTCTTCCCAAGGAGGCATTAATGTAGAAGCCGTGATTCAACACATGCAAAAGGTGGTAGTGGAGCAAGAATTCTCCTCCTTTTATGCGCGGCGACTCGCCCTGAAAATGGGACTCCAAGGAGACCTGATTGAGTCGGTCAGTGGGGTTATCCAAAAAATGTACCAGCTATTTCTCCAAAAAGACTTGGATTTAGTGGAAATTAACCCCCTAGGCATTAGTGCTACAGGTGAAGTGATGGCATTGGATGGCAAAATTGCCGCCAATGACAACGCTTTGGGACGTCATGCCGAGTTAGCTACATTGGCATCCATTATTCCCAATAGCTCCTCTCACCGAGTCCCTAACCTCAATTGGACGGACACAGATGGCAACATTGGGATTTTGTGTAACGATGCTTGTTTAGCGGCGGCGACCTTAGATTTGGTCTACCAAGAAAAGGGAAAACCCGCCAGTTGTCTGATTTTGGATGGGTATACCAGTTGGGACGTACCAGCCGCGTCCTCTCCCGTGCAACAACTGCAAAGTGCGCTCAAGCAAATTACAGAAGCCAAAGGGATTAAAGTAATCTTAGTCAATATTTTGAGCAGTGCGAACGCCAGTGAGCAAGTGGCTCAGGTCATTGCGAATTATTTGCTGCCTAAAATTGGGGAAGTGCCTGCACTCAAGGCAGTAGAGCCGACAGAAAGACCCATGAGGATGACGGCTCGGACTCATCGGACTCAAAATAATGGAACTCATACTGTTTCTAAGCAACCAGTCTCTTTCAATCAGCTCCCTCACTTTGTTATCCGTATCGTGGGAGGGCAAATTGACTCAGCGAAAGAACGTCTGGCCGCAATACCCGTCCATTGGCGGGATAACTTGGATGAGGCTGTAGCCCAAGCCATTGCCTTGGCCAACTCTAAGGTGAGGCCGTCTTAATCCAAGTCAGACCAAGGTTTACAGGGTAGGGAGAGGAAGAAGACAGGAACATCTGCTTATTAAGCGCTGATGACGTTTTTCTGAAAAATGATCAGCCGCTGAAGATGAATTTGTATAAGATGAGTATCCTGTCTGTCTTGAGTCGGTTGATTCTCTTCCTCTCGATTGTTGAAGTTCTTCTCCTCTGGGAAGAGTGGGCTGCTTTTGTTAAGCTCAATCCAGCAGCTACACTTCTTGAACCAGAAAGTATCTATGAACTTGACGTCAGAAAGCCAAGTCTTGGAACAGGACAGTACACCATCACTGAGTTCCGACTACGCCCTACCCATGAAAGCTAATGGTCCGAAGGTAGCCGCTGGGGTTTTTGAGACGCTCAATCCAGCACCTACACCACTTGCACATCCAGCGACGATGAACTTGACGCCAAACAGTAAAGTCTTGGTTCAAGGCATTACGCAACCCCTAGGTTCCTACTACACCGCTCGCATGAAAGCTTATGGCACCAATGTAGTAGCTGGGGTGAGTGCCGGTCAGGGAGGACAAGAACTTCATGGCATTCCTGTTTTTGACTTGGTCGAGCAGGTGCTATCTCAGACGGGACCGATTGAGGCGACCATTATTTTTGTGGAATCCTACCGAGTTCTAGATGCTGCACTCGAAGCGATGGATGCAGAAATTCCGCTGATTATTTTGGTGACAGAGGGTGTTCCCCCCCTAGATATGGTTCGCCTCCTGCGGAAAGCCGAGGCTACGAGCACGGTGATTGTGGGGCCAAGCAGTTCGGGTATTATTGTACCGGGAAAAGTCTTGCTGGGTACTCAGGAGAGTGAATTTTATACGCCTGGACCGGTTGGGTTGATTGCGCGTGCTGGTGCCTTGGCTTATGAAGTGGCGCTAGCGTTAACCCAGCGTCAACTTGGACAATCCATTGCGGTTAATCTGGGTAATGCGGCTATTGTTGGCTCTTCTTTTTGTCAATGGCTACAGATTTTAGCCATGGATAGAAGTACGGAAGTGATTGTTTTAGTGGATCAAACGGGTGGTTTGAGCGATGACGCAACGGCTGAGTATATTGCCGAGGCTATTGATAAGCCTGTGATTGCTTACGTGGCGGGAAGCTATACACCCTTGGACAAACAAATTAGTGATGCTAGTGCTATTCTTGCGGCTCAGCTATCTGGTCCAGTCACCAATGCTAGCACCGCTCAGCACAAAGTCGCAGCCTTTAAGCAAGCCAATATCCCTGTGGCGGAGCGTCCTTCTCAGATTCCCGAATTGGTGAGAAAGGTACTGAAGAAAGATTGATTCGATTATATATAGGGGTTTTAAAGGATTTGTGAAAAATCATCAACCACAGGGACGCAGAGAACACAGAGAAGGAGAAGAGAAAGTTGGACAATTCATTTAAACTGGCTATATTCTGAGCGATTTTTTAATGGCTTGATCATAGCCAATAGCAAGTTAAATATATAGACATGAGGGCTTCTGACGAATGAACTTGATTCATGATATTTGATATTCCTTCCCTGATTCAGGGATATGCCCAAGGCTACTTCTTGATGGCAGATGAAAATGGCGATTTAGGTTGGTACACCAGTCGCCACCGTGCGATCATTCCCCTGGATGATCGATTTCGCTATCCAACGTCATTGCGTCGCGTCCTGAATCAGGAGCGTTTTAGTACGGCAATTAATTGCGACTTTAAAGGTGTAGTTGCGGGTTGTGCCAATCGAGAATCCACCTGGATTTCTTCCCAACTGAAGGAGATTTATTGGTCACTTTATAAAGCTGGTTGGGCTTATAGCTTTGAAACTTGGCAAGATGATGAGTTGGCAGGAGGAATTTTAGGAATTGCGATTGGGGGAGCCTTCATTGGTGAATCTATGTTTTATCGAATACCTGAAGGCTCCAAGGTGGCACTGGTGAAGTTAGTGGAACAGTTGCGATCGCGAGGTTTTATCCTATTTGATGCTCAGATGCTCAACCCCCACCTCGCTCGTTTTGGTGCTCAAACCATTAGTGAACAGAACTATCAAATCTTGTTACAGAATGCATTGCAGCGCACCTGTTCTTTGGATTGAGAGTTGATTTTGACCCATCCTCTAGGGCTTATTTTTTCGGAGTCAGCATGGAGCTAATCGGTTCAGGTGCGATCGCCTCTAAGTTAATCGATTGCAACAATTTAGCCCATTCGGCTTTCAGAGTGACATCGTTTGGTTTTTGACGACGTAGCTCAGCCAGAGTGGTGACAGCCTCGTGCCAAATGCCGCCCTTGGCATAGAGGAGAGCCTTCTGCTGGGCTGTGGCTTTGTCTAATTCCCGTTGGAGTGAAGGATCAATCGTGACCCGTTCAACCCAACCTGAAACAAAAATCTTGGTCGGCTCTGTTGGCTCACTAGAGGTCGATGATGATTGATCACAAGCCATGATCAGGAACCAATTATACCGTTTGTTGACCTCCAGGGGAGCCACTGGATCAGGAAGCTTGAAACCAACTACACCGGGTGCAGTGACCGACTCGGATAACAACGTTTGATAAATAATGTTGTCCCGATCATCCTTCAAGATAAACTCAACGGGACGTTCAGACGTGACGGAATAAGGAACATAAAACCAGAACGTTGGATGAGAGACGGTGGTTAAACCCAAAACTGACCCGGCGGGAGTGTTGGCGAGAACTGGGTGTTGGCTCTTATCCGGAGTGGCTGAAATAATCGGCACCAAAGCTGTAAGACGCTTGCTGGCAACCGGACACCTTCCCCGCGTTGCCCCACCGGTTCGTTGACCTGGTGCAGGTGCGCCTCGATCTTTGGGCTGCTGGTTTTGAGCTGAATTTTGAGAACGGGCACCACCAAAGAGGCGAGAATCAGGTTGGAATGTACCTCGCTGAACCTGTTGTTGTCTCAAGAAAAAAGGTACAGTTGCCTCAACCAGAGTAGGCTTTGCGGTCGAGATAACCGAGGTGGCTTGGCTGGGTACAGGCAAGGCTTGGCTTTGTAGAGGAAGACTCGCATCGACCCCGGCAATGGTCAGAGCAAAAGCCCAAGGGACAGCAACACTCAGTGTTAAGCTTTTCTGTCGTTCGGATGATGTTTTGTTAATCATGATGAACCAATAAGTGTAGGAAGTAGACGTAGGACTGGCAAGTGGCCTAACTGAAGAGACTGTCACTAGTAGACACTAAAACCAGGGCTGCTGGGACAAGAGACACCCAACCGCCCTCCATGAAAGTCCAAAATAATGAGCTTTGTAACAGCTTAGTTCGATAACAAGACGGAGATGAATCAGAGCGTCACTTTTTAGGAGTCAGCATGGAGCTAATTGGTTCCGGAGCGATCGCACCTAAATCAATCATTTGCATTAATTCTTGCCACTGCTGTTGCAGGGTAGCATTGTTGGGATTTTGACGACGCAGTTGGGCGAGAGTTGTGACAGCCTCGTGCCAGACGCCGGCTTGGGTATAAAGAGCCACCTTCTGTTGAGGAGTGGCTTGCTCTAACTGTTGTTGGAATTTGGCATCGAGGGCAACCCGTTGTACCCAGCCCTCCACAGACCTAAAATCGCTACGCTCATTTGCATCGCAAAAGATGGTCATGTACCACTTATATCGCTTGTTAACCGCCAGAGGTGGCACTGTTTCCGGAATCTGGAAACCCATCACTCCTGGCGCGGCACCCGAGTCCGATAGCAAGGTTCTGTAGAGTTCCGTGCCTTGATCATCTATCAAGATGAATTCAACAGGGCGTGTGGCTGTTAATGAATAGGGAACATAAAACCACAGGGTGGGATGCTCAGCAAACGTTAAGCCCAACACCGAGTCCGTGGGAAGCGTTGGGATCACAGGAACCAAAGCAGTGAGACTCGTGCTGGTTCTTGGACAAGTACCCCGGCTGGCTCCACCCACTCGTTTACCGGGTGCGGGTGCGCCTCGGTCTTTGAGCAAGGGTGTGGTCTTAAAGGGCGTCTGTGCGCTTCGACTGGCCAGTTGTCCGGGGGTTTGGGCCAGTTGGAGCCGGAGGAAGGAGGGTTGGGTTGTCACGGCAGATGGGGCTGTTGAAACAACCGATAAAGCCGATGGGGTTGGTGCGGTTGTCGCCTGAGTGGGTAGTGGAACAGAGCTATATACTCCGACAACCGTCAAACCCATGGCTAGGGTTTTAGGAAGATTCGATAACTTTTTGTAAATCATGATTAATGAATCAGGTGTAGAAGGTTACTTTCGAGCCTGCCAGATGGTGTAAGCTACAACACCGCCACTGGTCGATACCAAAACCAGAGCTGCCGGAACGAGCGGAATCCACCCTCCTAGCAGGAACAGTACATAGCTAAGCCCATACACAATGGCAATCGCACCCATCACAACCACCCAGCGCAGCCCTTTGAAAAAGTGCCAAGAAATTAGACCACCAACCAACGACCATCCCCAGAGCCACAGGGCATCTCCCCACCCAGGCCAAACCCACAAAAGCGGTCGTCCATCGAGAACAGCACTAAGCATCTGACTCACTTGCTGGGCATGAACGACGACACCTGGAATTCTTTGACCGTAGGGGGTGAGAAAAAAGTCTTTAGCACTGGGCGCTGTAACACCAATGAGAACCACCCGGTCTTTAACGGTGTCAGCATCCAGTTCACCGTTCAGAACTTGAGTAACGCTGACTTGTCCGACAAAATCCTCTGGAGATCGGTAAAAGCGATAATTGAGCAGGACTTGATGACCCCAGGCATCGGTACCTTGGTAGCCACTACTATGCGCTTCCAAGGGTTTAAACACAATTTTGCCCAGTTTTAATAATCCGTCTGGGGTAAACTGACGCGAGATGCCCTCTGTTTCTAAGTAGCGGAATGCTAACTGGGTGCTGAGGGTGTAGTAGGACTTGCAAGCCGAGGCAGGAGATGGGGTCATTGCTAGAAGATGACGACGGACAATGCCACCGGAATCAATTGCCACATCACTTAAGCCCAGATTGCCCTTGGGGACTTCTGGCGGAGGTTCAATCGCTGGGTCGCTAGGTTCTGTACTGGCTTCGCACACAGCAATGAAGCGTTGACTGTCTCGGAGATATTTGGCTAACTCTGGGTACTTGGCTTCTACAGGGAAATCCCGATAGATATCTAAACCAATCACTCTGGGTTGATAGGATTCGAGTTTCGCTAGCAGTCGTGATAACGTGCGATCGGAGAGTGACCCACGCCGAAACTCATTGCCCTGAGCTTTAATATCGTCTTCCGTGACCGTGACGACCAAAAGTCGCGAATCGGGGGGTTCGGCGGGTCTGATTTGCATCATCCAGTCGAACGCGAATAATTCTAAGGGTTGCAGGAGTCCCCTATGTCGAATTCCCAAAAATAGGGAGGTGATGCCCACACTGATCAGTAACACAGTACGTAGGCTACACTGCAATTTCCTCTTGTCCTCCGGTTTCTCTGGTTTCTCCGGTTTCTCCAGTTCCTCCGGTTCCTCTGGTTCCTCCTGATACAAATCTCGCCAAGTTGGTGGCACAACGGCAGGATTCTGACAAATCAGGGGTAACCAAGTGGCGCAAGGAAATCGATCTTCCCATCCCTGCAAGCGTTCTCTGGCCTCTCGCACGGCGAGATAGAATGATTCACCTCTAGAAAATGCATTTAAAAAATACTTTAAAAATTCTTGGGAGATGCGGTCAGGCACTGGCTCCCGCATGACAATAACTTGTGGAATATTCAAATCGACTAAATCTTTGGCTAATCCCAAGCCATCACAAGAATTAAAAATTGCAATTTTTAAGCCTCGGTTTACGGCTTTCCTAACAGCATTTTTCAACTCAGTAAAGGTTAAGCTATCAGTTTGATTGAGATATATTCGACCTGTCTCGCCATTACAATGACTGGAACTGTGCCCTGCAAAAAAGAGAATATCCCAGTCTTGATTCCACAATTCTTCACTCAGTTCATGGCGCTGTGGTTCCACCAAAAAGCGAACTTCGGCATTGGGTAACCGTTCGAGTAACAGCCGATCCGCCTGGATATTAATTTCTTTACTATTACCCAGAATGGCTAAGATTTTGACCTGAGCATGAGAGGAGAAAATCGTTTCGTGAGCAGGAAAGCCAAGTGGACTTAAGGCAATTTCAGCTTTGGGGTAGCGATCACAAAAATCCCACAGATGCCAGGGGAGTCGCTTTAACCAAATATCGTTCGTTTGAATAATCAGCCGGATTTCATCAGACGGCATTAATTGTTCGAGTAATTTTTCTCGGATGGGGCGAAACGGTTCCGAGTAGAGCCAATTGTTGAGGCGATCGCGTAAAATTTGGGCAGCACTACAGCAACTTTCAATGCTGGAAAAGTGGGTGCGTTGGGCAGCAGGGGCTTCGAGTCGGGATGGTCCTCCCAAATTGCGATAAGTAGTAGACCAAGTTTTATAGGATTGGGGAATTTCTGGGATTGGTGGCAGCTTACCGATAATTTCCAAACTGGGGTGACGTTCATCCTCTCCCATTTGTAAGGTGACAGGAAATCCCTGTTCAAAGCTACCATCCCCTAGCTTTAGGACGACTAACTTACCCATGACAGCTTCTCCAGATCGAAGTTAAGGGCATTGCATCGGCAATCGAGACGACTCAGTGGTTTACTCCTAGAAGTTCTATCTCCAATCATCTTTGGGTTATGCACTTCCCACTAGATTGGAACTACTCCAGGAGGTTGATAAATTGCCTAACCCTTAACAAATATTGATGAATTCCAGTGCTATCCAGTTCTGCTCAGAGAGATTACTGGTTCATGGCGGAGATGTTAAGCAGGAGAGAAGAGAGCAATCTGGGCTTTCACCGAGACAAGGAAGCACAGCATTCAGGGTGAAAGGTGGGATTAGGGCTTCTCTTGGGAACACCTCTTTGTTCCAGAGTAAGGAGGGCAGACGGTTGGGAATGCGCTCACTCAGATCACAAAATCTTCTGTAACACTGGCATCACCGAGAGCGACTTTAACGCTAAAGGGTTCTTCAGGTAGACCACTAAACTGTAGTTGTAGATAATTATCCGCTCTTCTGGCTTGGGCCTCGAGAAAAACTGACCCAAATTCATCCAGTACGGTGAGTTGTAAGAGGGGGGGTAGATATTTTTGCCCACCAGTAGGATGCACCTGAAGCAGAATATGGGTTTTGCGTTCAGATTCGGGTTGGAGTTTAACCACTAACGCCACAGGATAACCCGCTAACTGGATTCCTAAGTCGATGAGCTTAGCACGACTGACAACCTCATCAGAGACGATGGGTTCGTCCAGGACGGAGTCTGGAGCAGTGCGGAAATGATCGTCCATGATGGAATCTGAAAGACCACGGAAATTAAAGGCAAATTCCGGTTCCATGGGAACGAATAGGGATTCAATGGTTTCCCAACCTTGCTCGAACATATGGCTTAACCATTGCTTCAGCTTCACGGGTGTCTTGACAGGGGCAGGAATGAGCGGATTTAGGACATCGATTAAATCGTCGATGGGTTGTAACCGCCTAATCGGTAATTCTTCGTCAGTGACAGTTTGAGTAAAACCCAACACGGTTGCTTCAAGTGAGATTTCATCGATTTCAACCGCAATATAACCCACTCGATCTAACCAAACTTCTGGAGGAATATAGCAGCTAGATTGGGCACTTCTATGAGGGCGACATTCCAAACGACCGATTCCTGTTACTTCTAAGTCAGCGACATCCGCACATAGGCGCAACACAGGATTCCAACTGTCGCTCGCTTCTAGATTAGTCGCTATGCCAATCATTTGTAAGTAATCATTAACCGCACACACCGCTAGAGTGTTGAGCCGAACCTGCTCAGCTTTTTGGGGTGTGGGTTGTTCATTGGCAAACTGTTGTGCAGTACGCAGTGCTGTCTGAGTAATCGGTAGTGATAAGGACAAGTCGTCTAGCTCGTGGGTGGGGTATGTCATTGGATTATTCCTTTGTGATAGTGAATTTTTGGGGTTACGTACAGCAGCCACAAGACGTAGATGCGCTTTTATTTACACCCTCTACTATAGATATCCCTCTGATTCACCAAATTTACGCAACCGAGGTAGACATTGTCGCTGATAAAAACTACTTAACGTCGAGACGGATAAATTAAATTCTGTGGCAAGATCTTTCCAACTGGTTTCTGGGGGTAAGCGCCGCAAAATTAGGACTTGGGCGGTTACATCTTGGCGGTTGGCAATATGGATACGGCGTAATTCTCCGTCCACATCTTCTTCCACCCATTGTTGGACTTGTTCGAGCAGGGGAGGAACGTCGGGTTCAGAAGCAATATTCTCTAAGGGGTTAGGGTTTTCTCCTGAGTCGTCGAGTTTTGGGGGAACAATGTTGTTTCCATCTACAATCTGCTTGGTGTAAAAATCGTGAAGTCGTTTCTTGAGATAAAAATTGAGCCAGGTGACGATAGTACCTCGTTCCGGGTCATAAGCTCTGCCTGTCTTGCCTTCGCAGATGTTCTGGCAGAAATAGACCCAGGTCTGTTGCAAGGCGTCTTGATAGTAAGGAGTATTCTCTCGCCAAAGCTTAGGGCCAATCAGGCGAATAATCCTTGTTAGGTTTCTCTGACGCGCAGCACTTCCTGGTGGATGTTTACAGGCTTCTGTAACCAATGAGTCCAGCCGTTCCTCCAGTTGATTCATTGAGCGATCGCTCCTTAAGTTGTCCTACTGCCGATTGTGTTGAGAAAAGTGCCAATTCCAGTAAACGATTGAGCCTTCTTGATTGTTCCTGAATCGGGAAAAAGGGTTGATCTTGATTTCCCTTCACCAACACTTTTGTCGAAGTCTTTCACACTTCCTTAATCGTAAATGCTGATCTATAAACGTAGCTTTAATATTCTCCTCGATTTTGCTCTTTTCGTTTTCATCCTGACCACCCTGCTACATCCTATAAGAGTTGTCCTTTCCCCCTATAGGTCGAGTCCTTGAAGTCTACAATTCTTAAGCGGTTGTAGATTTAAGGCGTTACTCAATTCAGGAATTTTCATCCAGGAGTATCCGTTGTGCGTACTCTCCCCTATGGGAGGTACCAGACAAGGGCTGTCCCTACTTCATTTTTCGCATATTCTGCAACGAACTCCACAAAAAAGTACTCGTGTTGGGTACCTTGTCATCTTGGAACGGAAAGGCTATGACTTTAATTGTAAAGTTCTGTAAAAGCTTGCGTAACTCCTGTCACAGGGTCAGACAAATCATCAGAGGTTACCAAATGCCTGTGTCGCCGTAAAACGAATCTGACGAATCTTGCATAAGGTACCTCGGCAACAGAGATAAGTACAACAGACAGCTAACCCAACTGGACTTGTGCAACGGGTGGATGCTTACCGAAAAAGCAATTTAGTAAGGTCTACCTTCTCATCAAAACCTTGTGGCAAATTTGGAGCAACTGACAATGGCTTGGTACTACTATTACGGCACGGAAGCAAACAATTCAATCGACTTAACGGATAGCTTTTATTATCCGTCGTACTATACAAATCTCTACGCACTGGGTTATGGTGGCAGCGACTCCCTATCTGGTGGTGCGTACTATGACATTTTATATGGCATGGGTGGCGATGACTATCTCTATGGTAGAGGTGGTAACGACTACATTGATGGTGGTGCAGGGAACGACTACATTGATGGCGGTACGGGCTATGACACCATGTATGGTGGCACAGGTAACGACTACTATGTAGTAGATAGTATTTATGACTACGTCTACGAGTATGCCGGTGAAGGTACTAGTGATTGGGTGTATTCTTCTGTCAGCTACAGCCTAGGCAGCAATGTCGAAAATCTCTACCTGACGGGAACAGCCTACTATGGCTACGGCAACAGCCTCGACAACTACATCTACGGCAATAGCTACAGCAACTACGTCGATGCTGGCTATGGCAACGATACTGTCTACGGTGGCTACGGCAACGATTATATCTACGGTTACTATGGCGATGACTACATTGATGGTGGTGATGGCTATGACACCATGTATGGTGAATCTGGAAATGACACCTATGTAGTAGACAGCGCTTATGACTATGTCTACGAGTACGCCAGTGAAGGTACGGATACCGTCTATTCTTACGTCAACTACAGCCTAGGTAGCAATGTCGAGAATCTGACTTTAGGCTACGGTGCCTACTACGGTTACGGGAACAGCCTGGATAACGTCCTGACTGGCAATTACTACAACAGCTACAACTACCTTGATGGTGGGGCTGGCAACGACTATCTCTACGGTGGCTACTACAACGACTATCTCTACGGTGGTACGGGCAACGATACTGTCTACGGTGGCTACGGCAACGACTACATTGATGGCGGTACAGGCTATGACACGATGTATGGTGGCTACGGCAACGACACCTATGTGGTAGACAGCGCTTATGACTACGTTTACGAGTACGCCGGTGAAGGTACTAGTGATTGGGTGTATTCTTCTGTCAGCTACAGCCTGGGTAGCAATGTCGAAAATCTCTACCTGACGGGAACAGCCTACTATGGCTACGGCAACAGCTTAGATAACATCATCTACGGCAATAGCTATAGCAACTACATCGATGCTGGCTACGGCAATGATACTGTCTACGGTGGCAGTGGCAACGACACAGTCTATGGTTACTACGGTGACGACTATCTCTCTGCTGGCTACGGTAACGATTATGTCTACGGTGAGTATGGCAACGACTATCTACTGGGTGGCTACGGTAATGATACTGTCTACGGTGGTTATGGGAATGACACCGTGAATGCTTATGGCGGCGGTGCTACGGAAGTTGACTACCTCTATGGTGGAACCGGCAGTTACAACTACTACGGGTACGCTGATGCTGATACCTACGTTCTCGGTGACGCCTACGGCGCTTACTATAAAGACACGTCCTCCTATGATTATTCGTGCGGTGTTGTGATGGACTACTCCTACTCCGAAGGGGACAAAATTCAACTGTATGGCAACTCTAGCAACTACTACATTGGCTATGGCA
>DATNQL010000035.1:0-3072 GCA_036704025.1 Stenomitos sp. | reverse complement strand
GGAGTTTTACTCATTCTTCTTCTCGCTGCCAGTGCTTATTACGGAATTTTCCGCTTCTAATTCGTCTTCATCCAAGAGGGGGTGTGATGGACACCCTCTCGAATTTGGGCTTGCTTTGATCAGCTAATGATTCGCTAGTCTTCCATTCTCATGATACTTTTTCTAAGGTGCAGCCAGAGAACCCCCACTGAGTCCAGCATCGCGTAGTCGCATCGCACCAATATTCCGGCTGAGTACCGCCAATCCCGCCAGGTGCGCCTGTAACCCGGCTGTACTGGCACAGCAATCGGTGAAGACAATGGGTTCAATGCCGATGTCGAACAAATCCATGGCAATTTTCAGCACGCACATATCGGTATCAATGCCGACTATAGAGAGTTGTTCAATATGTTGCTGGCGAAGGTAGTTGATTAACTCATCCGGCATCCCGCACAGTCCCAGCTTGGAAAAGATGAACTCCTTTTGAGCTAATGGTTGGAGTTCAGGGACAACGTCGGTTTCTGGCTCACTATTACAATTATGCCAGTCGAGGAAACGATCATAAGGGCCATCGGGTGCGTTCACAAATCGAGTAAACAAAAGTGGTGAATAGCGATCGCGATCGATTAAACGAACGATGCGGTGGGGGATATGATGTGTAAATGAGTTGATGAAACCGACTTGCACATCAACGATTAATAAAGGTTGAGACATTTAGAAGCTCTGAGGAAGCAGTGGATAGACTCAGGAGTGGATAATTTCATCATCAAAGTTTTAAGCTATAACTTCTACCCGTCTCAAGGTATAGTTTTTCACGATCTAGGCATCATCATTTGCTTAACGTTCAAGTAGGTGAAGGCAATTGCTGTCAATCCAGAGTCTTAGTGTTCCAATCCTTGAGTTTTAGGTATGCTTTCGCCTTTGCCATCCGGATTAAGTGTTCAAGGTATTGATATTGCTCCCAAATCTGTGACTCAGTAGGCGTTAAACCTTGGGTGCGGTTCTTGTCTAGCAGGCTACTGATTTGAGCTTGCAAGCTTTCAGAGGGACGCAGAGCAATAATTTCTTCGGGTGTGGGGAGTGTTGCTAAAAATTCCAATAGACGATTTAAGAGTGAGGTAGGGGCGAAGCATTTGGACGATCATCTTTCGGGTAATCCTCAAATGTCTATTTCCAAATGCTTCGCCCTGCAAGGTTTGTGGGGAAGGGCGAAGCATTCGGATAGGAAAATCTTGGTTGAACCGAAAGTCTTATCGTCCGAATGCTTCGCCCCTACAGAATCTTGGGCGTGTTTTTGCAGGCGTTCTGTTTATTGTCTTCTTGCTCATCGTGAATAGATTTGAGCGGTGTTTTGAGCAAAACCCAATCCAGATAAAGGATAAGAATTTGCAATTTCATAAATCTGCTTAAACGCTTGGTATTGCGATCGCTCAACACCCACTTCCAAAATTTCTCCAGCAGCACTCCAAGAACAATTTCACCAGACTTCTCTAGAGCCATAAGTACGAGATTTTCAACCATTTCAATGACCTGACTGTGTTTGCCCTTCTAAAGTCGCTGAAATCCCGTATCAGCAAGGCTTTCGGAGTGTGTGAGTTGTGTACGCGCTATGGGTGACTTTTGCTTTGTCTGGCTAGAATTGAGCAAAAGATTACTATTAGGCTATGGTTGAGCGATCGCTTCGAGCTTCTCCAAAAGGCATAAAGGCAGGAAAAACAGCTTTAATTGGCTTTTGTCTGACTCAGCAGCAATTGGCAGATGCATTGGGAGTCACTCGTCAACCAGTCAATAAATTTTTTAATGGTAAGCCTGTTGCTTGCGAGCTGTTTGTTCGGATATGTGAGAAGTTGAAGCTGGATTGGCAAGCGATCGCACAGAAAGATGATGAACTTGAGGGAGAGCAAGACCGGAACGAAGATTCTGACATTGATGCTCTAGTCCAAGAAATCCGCGAGAAGATCAAGCCCAACATCCGAGAACGGTGTGGAAAGATGCGGGTACTGGATATGAATCAGCCTATTGAGCTGACTGGAGATCGGGGCATCTATACTAACGTCAATATTCTGGAGAAAATCACGGGGCGCAGGCGACTGGATATCGCAGAACTGCTGCAAAAGTGTGATGCAGATGACTTTGAGCGGTTTGGACTCAACAAGGTAACTGAGAAGCGAGTACCAGGACTGGAAACAGTGCAGCGTCATAGCAAGCTGATGGTTTTGGGGAAACCCGGAGCGGGGAAGACCACATTTTTGAAGTATTTAGCGATGCAGTGCATCGAGGGGCAGTTTCAGGCAAACCGAGTTCCCTTCTTTATCACCCTCAAGGATTTTGCAGAAGCACCCAAACAACCTGATGTACTGGAGTATATTGCTCAGCAACTTTCGGTCTGCGGAATAACAGATACCAGTATTCAAGCAGAGCAACTGCTGAGGCATGGTCGAGGCTTAGTGCTGCTGGATGGCTTAGATGAAGTCCGGGAGGAGGATACAAAGCAAGTTTTAACGCAAATTCGGGATGTTGCTGACCAGTTTCACACAAATCAGTTTGTCATTACCTGTCGAATTGCCGCCAAAGACTATACCTTTGAACAGTTTACTGAAGTGGAAGTGGCAGACTTTAATCAAAAGCAGATCACCATTTTTGCTCAAAACTGGTTTCGGTTAAGTGACCCAGTTAAGGCTGATCGCTTTATCCAAAAACTAGAAGAGAACGAGCCTATTCTAGAACTGGCAACTAATCCCCTATTGTTGACCCTGCTCTGTCTTGTGTTTGGCGAAACCGCAGATTTTCCTGCCAATCGTTCCGAGCTTTACAAGGAAGGGTTGGATGTGTTGCTGAAAAAATGGGACGCTAAACGCAACATAGAGCGAGATAAGGTCTATAAAAACTTGTCTGTTCAGCGCAAGGAAGATTTGCTGAGCCAAATTGCTCTGACAACCTTTGAGCAGAAAGATTACTTCTTTAAGCAAAAAACGGTTGAAGCTTACATCACTGATTTTATCCGCAACTTACGTGATGCTGATCCCGATCCAGCGGTCTTGCAATTGGATAGCGAAGCTGTTCTAAACTCCATTGAAGCGCAGCATGGGTTAC
>DATNQL010000034.1:0-16542 GCA_036704025.1 Stenomitos sp. | reverse complement strand
TGGCGGCATCCAATATCATTCGGTTGACTTTCTGGCGTCGCTCCTCGTAACTCTTGACAGCTTCCGGGTTCTGTCCAGCCTGCACGAGAAATTCGTTAGCGGCGTTAGCATCCATGTCTGCCAGACTATCTTTGATGCGTTGAGCAGAGATGATACTCGGTGCTGAGTCCTTACCAACGGTTTTAATGGCGTGCCTAGCACTTTGGACTCCAGAAATTGTGGCAATCAGTACAAGGAAACTAGCTCCCCAAGTGAGATATAAACCGCCTTTGAGCAGTTGTGGGGTAGTGAGTTTTGTAAGTGCTTTAGTAGAGAGAGCAATTGTATTAGTCATATCTAAAAATAAGGATTGGGAATTGGAATTTCGAGTTTTTACTTATGTGTTTTTAATCCCCAGTTCCTCCTAAAGGTTGAATCGCTTTAACTGCAATCCGAGTCCAATGTCCGAGGGTGATTTCATCACCCTCTTTGATGGGTTTGTCAACCATCGGCTGCAATTCAATACCGTTTAGTTTCGTGCCATTAGAAGAACCAATATCGCGCAGAATGAATGTACCGTCTGGTTGTCGAAGTAGCAGGGCATGGCGGCGGGAGACGGCATCATCCAGATCTAGGGCAATTTCGGGTTGGATTCCCTGAAGGGTGCTACTACGCCCGATTAGGTTCGTTTCCTTCTCTAGCCGGAAAGCGAGCGGCGCTTGATGAGGCGGTGCTGGGGGGCTGTCTGGGGTTCGCAAGGAGGGATCGATGGTGATGACGAGTTCGAGTTCCAGGGATGGGGTGACTGCCGCTGTTGTCAAGAGTTGAGGGGATGCTAGCTTAACGGGATGAGGTTCGGGAGTGAAAGAAGAATCCCCCTCTGTTCTTGGAGGGGCGTCTGCTGTCGGGGTAGGCGTGAGGGGAACTGGTGGCACTTCGCCATGCGCCCCAGTGACGAAGTTATAACCGCAAATTTCACAGAAATCACCACTGTCGGGTTCGTGAGGAGCCGTACAATCCGGGCAGGTGATGACAGATTGGTCGGTTTGCGGCAAGGTTGAATTTAGGGGATTTGGCGAAGAAGTGAGTTTGGGAATACCGTTGATTTTTGCACCACATTCCGAACAATAATCTGGCTCGGTTGATTCGTGTCCTTTTGGACATTTGTAGGTGGACATAGCTGGTTTGCTGTTTCCCTCTAAGGTGAGGGAGTACGATAAAAGCTAACTACACTAGAACTGATTTTGATTCCTTAATGGCGGTGCGTTACACTTCGTTAACGCACCCTACGGATAAAGCCCTTTCTACTCCTGACTCCTGACTTCTGCTGTCTATGAAAGTTGCAGACAAACTCTAGTGACTCATCAGGATTTGGGAATTCGAGTGGTTTTGGTCGATCGCGTTTCTAATGCCATTGCATCTTCTTTGGCGACTTCTCGCTTTAACCGCACTGTACCTGTCGCGGCGTCCTGAATATCAACTACTTTCCTGAGCAGCTTGGCGGTGGCTTCGTTACCGGAATCGTGAGCGAGTTTGACGGCTTTTCCTAGCTTGGCGGTAGCTACCTCCATATTGCCGCGATCGCGTGCTTCTAGTCCCTCTTGAATGGACTGAGCGAGTTCGGCTTGTCCGGTGTAGTGAGCCACTCGTTTATCGATTTTGGTTGATTTGGCTTCATCATCCGTCCAAATTGCAAGAATCCGTGCCTCGGCTACTTTGGTTTCCACGCCGTCTATTGTATAAATTAGACTCGCCCGACCGGCTAACATTTCATCACCCACCTCACCGGGTTTGACTTCAATACAGAAGTGGTAGTCACGAGATTCGCTCTTACCCCAAGCACCTGTTGGATAGTCCAAAATCTGGGCTTTGACAGATTTGGCACGGTGGGTGAGGTCAACAATTTCAGGGCTGACTTGCTTACAGAACAGTACCTTCGCTCCCTGTGGTGTCCACAGACGCAGTGCCACGTCGCTCACACTCTTGGTCATGGCTTTCGCTAGAATGGCTCGGAAGTCAGCCTCGATCATTGAAGCATTAGGGATGATGTCGGTGGTGCCTAGCAGGTTGTCAGAAATCTGTTGGAGTTGCTTCACTCTCCAATCCGTACCCACACCTCGACAGTCGCACTGAAAGACACTCTCGCACGCTTGGAGAACTGAGTTCAATCGCTGCTCGTCTGAACTGTCGTTCTGTCCATCCGTGAGCAGCAGCGCCTGACGCACAGCATTCGGCATTTTTTTGAATTGTTCGAGAGCTTCGGAAAGCCAAGTCGAAATCACAGTTCCACCACCCGGTTCGATCGCCTTTATCGATGCGATCGCACGTTCCTTATTCTGAGGCGTAGCATTTGTTAATGGGTAAACCAGTTTGGCTCTAGTAGAACCGGTAACAACGAAGAAAAAAGAATCCTCAGGCAACAAGTTTACGACTTTAATCATCGCATCCTTCGCTGCGTGAATCTTGCCACCCCCCATCGAGCCAGAAACATCGCAAATAACGCCGAAGAGTCTTCCCCCAGTGGGACTCGCTGCCACCCCTTCATTCCCATCTGCTGTAACGGTCATGATGGCATGAACTTCTTTAACACCTTGCGGTAAAAATTGGTTTTGGAAGACTTCAGCTTTGAATTGAGTAGACATCGTATTCCTGTCACTTGATATACTTTGGAGTTAAGTTGTTAAAGGAAGGTTGCAACTGTTTAGGGAAAATTCTGTGCCCTTGAACCATGATAGATTCAGTCCTTCAGCCGCCATCTTAGTCTCGTCGATCAATCGAAGGAAAGGAATGTATCCTTCCAAGAGGAGCTTAGTATGAAATTCCTCAGCATACCTATGTGCAAAAGCCTCTTTATCCTCTAAAGTTTTGCTCTTATAGCGTTGACGAAGCCACTCAGTCTCAGCCTCATCACTCGTCTTGACGCTTGGTTCGATCACACTGGTTATATAGTCCACGTTGTGTCCGATTTCATGAGGAAGCGTTCGATAGAGTTGGGTGACACGGATTGACTCAAGGGTGCTTGAAATTAAATAATGATGCTTTTCTTCAGTAATGGTGTGACCATCCTGGCGTAGACGTTCAAGCTCCTTGGTATTACTCGGCGTGAGCGACCTATTCCATCGCCAAACTTTAGAGAGACACTGTGCTTCCAAGTAGACAGCAGACCCCGAATAGCGACCCATGTCAGCCCAATAGGCAAGTCGCCCCCAAACAGGACTAAGGAGATTCTCTTTGCGTTTAGGCTGTCTAAGTACAATCAGATCAATCTCTTGCAAATGAGCAGAAGGAATTTTCTCCAACAAATGAGTGATATCATCCACGGTGCAGGCATGAACAAAGCCAGCATGAGTGGGTTCAATCAGAAAGGTGATGGAATGAGTCCCAATATTGCGAGTAACGGCGATGGGATTGTGAAGCCTCTCCCAGAAAATCCTACTGTCCGACCACCGCTCTGGAATAACAAGGCGATTATTTTTTCCATGCCCTTGTTTCGATGTGCCTATATTTCTGTTGCGACGACTTGGGTTCCATCCTGGCTTCATCTAGCACTCTCCTAGAGTTGAACTATTAGAGTTTTTGCAAAAGTGATGGGCGCTTGTGGCTACAGTACTTATCTCTGTGAAACTTGGCGACGCAGAAGTCTATTGATGGCTAGGTTGGTGGCTCGTTTGTTCATAGGGACAGCAGGGCAACCGTGATATTGTCGTGTCCCCCAGAGCGTCGCGCAAACTCTACCAAACTCTGAGAAATTGCGATCGCGTCTACACCTGACTTTGACTTGACAAGTTCAGTAATCTGTGCAGGTTCAGGAGCATAGTTCCACAGCCCATCCGTACACAGGAGTAGATACCCGGAACCGGGGATATTAAAATTCACAATGGAAGGTTCCGAATCTGCGATCGCATCCACCCCCAACCATCTCGTGATGGCATGAGCCTTATCTGACTGCCTCGCTTGAACCTCAGTCATCTTACCCGATGAAACCATGTCGTAAAGCCAAGAATCATCCTTGGTGAGTTGTCGGGAACCTTGCCCAGAAATCCAGTAAGCACGACTATCTCCCAGCCAGCCAATAGTCGCCGTGCGGTCAACAACCACGGCTGCAACAATGGTGGTGGAGGGAAAGTCTGCATTCGTCTCCTCGCTGTAGGGGATAGCGCACACGGCTGACAAAGCAGAGGTAAAGGCTGAATTCATTGCCTCTTCTTGCTTAACATCACCCTTTTCAATGGCGGTGGTTAGTGCTATGCAAGCCGCTTCGGCGGCGGCTTTGGCAGCCAGTTCAGGTTGCCGGGAACTAGAAACTCCATCACAGACGACGAGGACATAGGCATTTTTCCCATCAACGGTTGCACAAGCCACGTAGTCTTCGTTGCCGTAGTGTCTCAGTCCGCGATCGCTAATACCTGCCAACTTCGATGAACAGGTTACCTCAATTCGGTCATTTTCCCGCGCTTGATTGCGGAATCCACAGTTGGAACAATACCCCTCAGCATCGATTTCTTGTAGCGCAGCACCGCATTTTTCACATCCTCCTGTCGGTTGGGGGATGGCAGCTTCTACCACCAGTGATGTACCGCATTCTTCACAGAAGCGATCGCCTGCCAGTACCGTAGCCCTACATTTTGAACATTGCATATTATCTTCCTCATATTTAGCCGTCCTAAATGATTGATGAGAGCCTCCCTTGTTTTCTTAGAGCGCCCTCTGTGGTTTGTCATAACAAATTAAATCTCACCAATAATTTAGGATTGCGAGCAAGATGTTACCGATATAACATCTCCATTAGTGACAACGAACTCGCTCGAAGCGAATACTTCCTTGCTCTGAGCCTTCTCCAATATTTCTAAAGTGGCATTTTTGCAGAAGTCGTTGTGAGGGTTTAAGTTCTGGCAACGTTTCTGCGATAACTCGCTGAACTTCAGTATGGTTAAACGCCCAATCAACGAGAGCTTTGATAGCTTCGGTACCGTATCCTAAGTTTTGAAACTCCTTTAAAATGGAGTAACCGATTTCTACCGTTCCATCAGAGGTTGGCTTACCTTTAAAACCTCCATTACCAATTAAAACCCGATCATTTTTCACCGGACTATTCAGCACGAAATACCAAGCCCACCACCCTAACTGGTCTGGAGCGTCCTCCAACTTTTGCAAGAAAAAAGACATCGTTTCAAGGTCATTAAATTCAGGAGGCCAAGTATCAGGGACATGAGCATCAAGGAGCTGAGAAAATCGGGTGCGATCGCTAATTTCGGCTCGTGCCATTTCTAAGGTGCCAGCTATCACGTCTAATCGCTCAGTTGTGATACGAAATGTTGTCATGGTTTCCGTATTGCCCACTTAGAATAGGGTTCTCGGTCGTACTTGGTTAGCTTCATCAACCAACCGGATTTTCTCGTCGCCGCTGGCTAAATGTGCCATGTTGCGCAATGCTTTTTCTAAACCCTTTCTGAGATGCACCTCTTCTAGTGGCTGTCCCAGAATGGCGATGGAAGAGACGGGTGTAAGAGTCTTTGAAGTAACAAGATTCAGGGCTGTCTGTAGAACCTGTTTCGTTAATCGATATCGATCCATACCCTCCAAGGCGAGTGCTTCGATCGCCACTGAAGCCTCTTTGAGTTCTTTCGTCCCCGGTGCCGAACGCTCCGTATTAATCAAGGTGCGAGCAATTTCCACGCGCGATCGCGTAAACAAATTGGACGCTTGGGGCACCCGTTCCAAAGCCGCCACTGCACCGTTTCGGTTACCGACAGCACATAGGCAGCGAGCTAACCCAAATGCGGCGGAGGTATAACTCGGGTCGGTGCGAGATACCAAGTCATACATCTTGATGGCTAGTTGGTAGTTACGCACCTGTTCCGCTGCTAGTCCTAATGCCAGCTTGGGAGCGAGTTCACCCGGTAGGTCAAAGTAAACTTGGTCAAATGCTGCCTGAGCCTCCTTGGCATTACCCTGCACCATAAAACTCCGCCCCTTGTACCACAAAACCCTCCAATCCCAAGGGTCTTTTTCCTCGGCTTGCGCTAACGTTAGGTTTGCCTCACCGTAATCACCTGTATCAATCAAGCTGTTCGCAAACCGTAGCAGTGCTTCCATCGAAGTGGGAAACCGATTGACGATTTGCTCTAAACTGGCGCTCCGCTTAATTGGATCGGGAATAGTACCGGCATTCAGAATTGCATTGAAACCTGGGTCTGTTGAGTCCAGAATCGGAATAGGTAGCTGGTGATAATCGGCGCGGATTGGCTCGAAGTCGTTGCTAGTCGTGAGTGCCAGCATGTCGCCGCTGAACACGTTGCTCGTGGCAGGACGGGGGGTATTCGTCTCGGTGGCAACCACTTCTCGGAGTACACCGAGTAGCTGATCAGCCATTTCATCCGCCGATTGGAAGCGATCGTCAGGATTCTCAGCGGTTGCTTTGAGCAGAAATCGATAGAGTGACTCTTGCTCGGCAAACAGAGGGTCTTCCTGGGGGCTGGGGAGGGTATACTGATGTTCTTTGCTAAAGCCTCGAATGTTGGTGAGCAGAACCGCTAAGGTTCTACCTACGGTGAACAGATCGGATACAGCGGTTGGCCCTTCACCTGCCTCTGGCGCACTATAACCCACCGTGCCGTAGATGTCGCCGTGGGGGTCGTCAATGCGCCTGACTCCACCCATGTCGATTAACTTGACATCGTTGCCTTCCAGCATGACGTTGTCGGGTTTGAAGTCGCAATACACTAAACCCAAGGAATGTAAATAAGCAAAAGCACTTAAAATACGATGGATGTAGGCGATCGCTTCCGCTACAGGCAAGGGGCCGCGCTCTTTGCGTATATCCTTGAGCGTCTTACCGCCAACATACTCCATCACGATGAAGCCTTCGGTGCCATGCTTAACGAAGTTGTAAATGCCGACGATATTGCTATGTTTGACGGCGGCTAAGAACTGCCGTTCTGCCACCGCGACTGCCGCCGCCGCTGCATCTTCCGTGTTGAGCAAACCTTTGAGGACGACGTAACGGGACAGCGTCTGATCAAAACCTAGGTAAATCCAGCCAAGTCCACCATATGCGATCGCACCTTTCACCTCATACTGACCGATCACCAAGTCACCCGGGTTGAGTGTGGCGATGAATGAATACTTGTGTCCGCACTTCGGGCAGAAGCCCTTTTCTCGTCGAAGTGAATTGTTGCAATTTGAGCAAAAGCGCTTGTTGTCAGGAACCCTCGCTTCCGCCATGATCGACTTTTCGGGTTCTGTCGAAGGCAGTTCCGGTACAGATACCAGTCCAGCACCGAGTTGCCTGCGGCTACTCCTCGAAGTGCTGTGGCTAGTGCGCCGCGAACCTTTGGAACGATTGGTTAGCGGGGATGAACCAGTTCCTGTGGTGATAACTGAACCCGTACCTCTCGTTACCGCACTTTGCTTTTGGCTGGCTTCCTGAGCTTTTAAGGCAGCAAGTCCGCACACATTACAATAGCCATCTTCGATAAGGCCATTGCAACCCTTTCGATTACACCTTGCGCCGTCCATTGAAATTTTCCTTTTTTCACAGTTGTACGAAATAGTGGCTTAAGATGTCTTATGCAGTTGTTATATAAGCACTGTCGTTAATCATTGACGCGACTGTTCAATCCCTTCTCATACTGGCTCACCAACTCAGCCGCTTTATTTAAAGGAGTTGGGCGAGTATAAAGAAGTTGCTTGGCATTCTGAGCCAGCTCGGTTAGCGTCGCATCTTCTGCTAGACCCCTGGCTAATGCCTTAGCTTTGAGGGCGTCGAGCCGTCCGCGCAGCTCCTGTCGAGTATCCAAAGGTGCCCGGTTGGCTGTGTACGCCCTTTCTTCAGCTGCAATATATTGCTTCACTTTGACCGTCCAGTTTTCCAGACCGACACGAACCGGAGTTAAAAGACCTTCGCTAAACTTAGTCTCAAGTCTTGTCAGCCATTGACTCAGAGCCTCAATTTGCTCCCAGGCTAAGGGAGTTTGTAGCGTTGAAGGGTCAACCACTTTTTCCTTACTTTCGGCAAAGCATTCTGCGGCTTGCTGATTGAGTTCTACCAACTGCTTCAAGAGCTTGTGAGCCGTTTCCAGATTGTCCCGAATCTGTTTTTGCTGCTGAACTAACTGATTGAGCGTTGCTTTCACTCGCGCAATGGGTGTCTTAATCTCCCTCTCAAAATCCCCACTCACTCCTAGTGGATCGCTTGCAAGGCTAGTCCTGAGAGTAGCAATTTTCTGACGTGCGATCACGAGTTCGTTTGAGGCATCTTGTCCCAGCGAGTCCGCTAAATTTTGCAGGGAAATGATTTCGGCTTCTGCATTGGCAAGCGTTGCATCTAGGCGCAACCAGGCTTCATCAACGGCTAAAACGGCATCTCTGGCAACCTCGAAGGCGTTCGTCATGGCGGCAAGCAGATCGTTAGGTGCGATCGCATTTGCACTAGTCGCTGCACTCAGAAGCCCTCTCTGAGCCAGCGGAATCTGAACCACCGCTAGCTGAATCGATGCTCCTGTTAAGATGTCTTCAATTTCCCGAATTTTCTGTTCTGACCCCAAAAAGCGGGGTACTTGCTTGCGGCGTTCAACGGCTTGACTCAGGGTTGTCACCAGTAAGTCGAAGTGTTGAAACAGGTTACTCATGGCTTCCAGTGCTGGAGTCACCCGCGCCTGTGTTACCCCCGTTAGTTTTATCTTGGGGAACCCAGAGACACCGGCGAGTCGCTGGTAAGATGGAAGTCCGTGTAAATCGATGAGATTCTGGCTGACCAGGTCGATTTTTGTTTTCCAGTCGGCTAACAGTTGGTCAATTTGTTCAAGATTCACACGCCCACCTGACTTGTGTAGAAGATAAGTAAGACTCTTTCTTCTAATGACAACACCGAAAGCCTAAGCTTTTTCGCAATAGTCTAAACTCCAGTAGCCGTTAACGCGCACCGCTAACAATGAGTGCTGAAATCATTTGTGTTGGGACAGAATTACTCCTGGGCGAGATTCTTAATAGCAATGCCCAGTTTTTAGCGCAAGAACTCGCTATTTTGGGCATTCCTCACTACTATCAAACCGTTGTGGGAGATAATCCAAACCGTTTGAAGCAAGTGTTGGGATTGGCTTGTGTTCGCAGTAATATCTTAATTTTTACAGGAGGTCTTGGCCCGACGCCAGATGACTTGACCACAGAAGCGATCGCTGACTTTTTTGGTGCTCCTCTCATTGAACGCCAAGACATCGTTGAAGACATCGCCCAGAAATTCGCTCAACGGGGACGGGAGATGACCCCTAGTAACCGTAAGCAAGCGCTGATTCCCAAGGGGGCAGATGTATTACCGAACCCTAGCGGAACAGCCCCCGGTATCATTTGGCAACCCCGTCCCAACTTAACCATTCTCACCTTCCCCGGCGTTCCCAGCGAGATGGAGCAAATGTGGCGGGAAACGGCGGTTCCCTTTCTCAAAAGTCAAGGCTGGGGTCAAGAAATCATCTACAGCCATACCTTAAGATTTTGGGGGATTGGGGAGTCGGCGTTGGCGGAAAAAGTGGCTTCCTTTTTCGACTTAACCAACCCCACGGTTGCGCCTTATGCGTCTAAAGGAGAGGTGAGATTACGCATTTCTGCCCGTGCCACCTCAGAAGCGGAAGCCCATCAGTTGATTGAACCGGTGGCGAAACAAATTCGGAAAATTGGGGGACTGGACTATTTTGGAGCCGATGAGGATACCCTAGCCTCGGTGGTGGGTCGGCTCTTAACAAAAACTTCAGAAACTCTCAGTGTGGCGGAATCGTGTACGGGGGGTGGACTCGGCAGTATGCTGACGAGTGTCCCTGGTAGCTCCAATTACTTTTTGGGAGGTGTGATTTCGTATGACAATGCCGCGAAAGCTTCTTTGCTTAATGTCCAGCCGTCCGACTTAGAACAATGGGGCGCGGTGAGTAAGCCAGTGGCGATGCAAATGGCGGCAGGAGTGCGATCGCTCCTTTCCACCTCGTGGGGACTGAGTATTACAGGTGTTGCAGGACCGGGTGGCGGTACGGAAGCGAAGCCAGTCGGATTGGTTTACATTGGCTTAGCCAAACCGGATGGCGATGTAGAATGCTTTAAGTATCCGTTGGGTCAAAATCGCAGTCGCTCTTTAATTCGTCACGCTAGCGCCTGCCATGCCCTAGATATGTTACGGCGTAGGCTACTGGTGAGACCAACCAATAATCACTTTCCTTTCTCCGTGACGATTCATGAGTAATTCAGTTAATCTATAACTAGAGGTAGATAGAAAGTCAGGCTTTAATCCAACGTTCTAACTAACCTTCCTGGGGTGGGATGGAAATGCTTTTCGTTAGTATGCTAGTCTTGAATTAATAAGAAATGCAACACAAGTGGCTTTTTTTATCAGACAGTGTCTGTAATCAAAAGATGACTAGGCGAGTTTAATCATCCTGCCTTCCTTCACTCAGGAAATCAGTGGGGAGACTCGCTCGTCCTGATTAAAAAAATACAGGTTGTCTCACAGGAGCTTTCTGTTTAATGGACTATATAGAAAAGGTGCTGGAAAAACTCAAAGAATGGGCTCGTAAGCTCATTGAAACCCTCTTGGGACCTGAGGCCCAGCCAGAACCTGAACCGATTCCCATCCCTGTTGATAACCCAGGGCGTCGCCGTCGGTAGTTAATTTGTGCTTGTGCCTAACGAAACTCAGCCTCTTTTAAGTATCTTGGTTCTGCATGGTCCCAATCTCAACCTATTAGGACGCCGAGAGCCAGGAATCTATGGTTCGGTGACCTTGGGTGAGATTAACCGCCTGTTAGAACAAGAAGGGCAAAAGCTACAGGCCAAAGTGAGTGCCCTGCAATCCAATCATGAAGGTGTCTTGGTTGATGCGATTCATGATGCCGTAGGGCAGCATCAGGGAATATTGATCAATGCTGGTGCCTACACTCATACTAGTGTAGCGCTGCGGGATGCCTTGACAGCCGTTGCTATTCCTACTGTAGAGGTTCATCTCAGCAATATTTATCAGCGTGAAGCCTTCCGTCATCACTCTTTCATCGCTCCTGTCGCGATTGGACAGATTAGTGGTTTTGGTGCTGAAAGCTATCGATTGGGATTACAAGCTCTGATTCATCACCTCATAAGATTAGCAAACTATTAAATAATTGTTAAGAGTTAAGCTTGAATATTGAGCGGGAATGTCACCGTAAAGGTAGAACCTACGCCCAATTCAGACGCTAGATGTATTTCTCCCCGTAGCAATTGCACCAGACGTGAAACAATGGCGAGTCCTAAACCCGTGCTTTCAGGTTGGCGACGCCCCTGATGCAAAAAGGCTTGGGAGAAGGGTTCAAAGATGTAGGCTTGATCTTCGGGAGCAATTCCAATGCCAGTATCGGTCACCGAGATAGACCACTTCTGGTTTGATAGATTCTGGCACGTTATTTGAATAGAGCCAGCATCTGTATAGCGAATCGCATTACTCAAGAGGTTAGTCGCAATTTGTTGTAAACGAAAGGGATCGGTGAAAACTTGAATAAGAGCGGATTCACCAGCGAATTTTAGCTGTAACCCTTTAGCTTGTGCCAATGGCTCTAACATTTCGCTGATTTCCCCGATCATAGAATGAACATCGATCCACTCTAGGTTCAGCTTTATTTGATTGGCTTCGTAGCGCGACAATTCTAGAGAATCATTGACGATATGGAGCAAATGCCGTCCTCCTTGCAGAACTCGCTCAATACTGCGAAGACTCAAAGTGTCAGACTCTGCATTGAGTTTCTTGTGTTGTAAGCGCTGGAGCAGTTCAGAATAACCAATCACAGCCGTTAGGGGTGTCTTTAACTCATGAGCTAGGTACGATAAATGATCTTTACTGGATTCAACCAGACGATTAAGTTCCTGGTTAGTGAGGGTCAACTGACTCTGTATTTGCTCTAATTCATTGAGACGCTCTTGTACATAGCTTTTGTAGCATACAGAAATGGCTTCATCGAGCACTGTATTGATTTTGCTAAAAAGTAAAATAATCTCTTCAGGAGAGCCGTTGAGACAGTGAGGTGCGAGCACAGCAAAAATAGTTCGACGTAAGAGACTGTACTCTTGAGCAATTTCGTCAGCCTCATATCCTTGTTTCGCTCGTAACCGACCGTGTTCTAAACTGCCGTCAGCAATCTTTTTAAAGTTGTTCTGAGAATGTGCGAGGACTGCGGCTAGAGATTTGAGAAGCTTGGGAAGCGAGTCACCCAAAGCCGTATCAGACAAGTTGAGTGAGCTTTCTATGCGGCGATCTCGACGAACTTCTTCCATCCATTTCTCAATGATGGAGTCAGCTTTCTCAGCGATAATTTGGCTAATGTTTAGCATGGATTAGCTTCAGTAGTCGATATGGCGTTCCGGGATGAGGTAAAGCGCGATCGCTCCAATCAGCCGATACTCTCCGTGACGAAAACAAGTCTTCTGAACGACGACCCACCTAGGGTATTGTTGTTCACTTCCCAGTTAAAACTTGCTAGACTAGACCGCCTGCTAGAAGTGGTTCAATTGACTTTTAGTCAAAAAGAGAAGCGCTACCCTACGTTAAATGACCGACTGGTTCTGTAACTTCTAGCTGAAGATAGGTCATTCCCTCCATTAGTTTTGCCATACTAGGACAGACAGAAGTTAAGTAATGTAGGTTGACCGGTCACAGAAATTGATGAGGTATTCACTTTTAAGCCGGTTTCAGGGTGCATTAATCGGTAGTTTGGTAGGGGAAATGCTGGTTCATGCCGGCTGCCAGAATCAGCTTTTGGGTGGAGTTTCACTCACAGCACCCAAGCTTGAAGCCTCCCAAACTCTTCAGCCGTTTTCTGTGTGGAGCCAGCTTGCCACTTGCGGGACGGAGAGTTTAATTCGTTGTGGCAGGTTGAATTTAGAAGATTGGTGGTTGCGGTTAGAGAAGACGCCGTCGTCTTTAGGTTTAAACTCTGTCGCTAGCATGAGTGAGTCCGCCGTGGCGACGTTACCCATCGCCCTGTTTTTTCATGAGGATGAGGTTAAGCTCCGACAACAACTGCTCACCTGTCAAGACCTTTGGCAGCCTCAGTCTGAGGTATTGGAAGGAGTTTTAGCGATCGCTTATGCTATCTCACTGGCTCTCACGGAACAACTCGATTGTGCCACCTTAATTCCTCGAATCCAACTTTATGTAGGAACCTCTCAAAGCCCTCTGATGAGGCAACTCGAACAAGTGCAAATGCTACTTGAGCAAGGATCAGGGTTAGAGACAACGCTCACCCATTTACGTCGAGAGGCTCAAATTCGAGGCGAACCCTTAGGGCGTGCCCATACTTGTATTCCCCTGGCTTTGTACTGTTTTCTCTCGACTCCAGAGGATTTTCGTCTCGCTGTTAGTCGTGCCACTCGTACTGGCTACCAGCCCCATCTCACCACTGCCCTGACTGGCGCTTTGGCCGGCGCTTATAATAGCATCATTGGTATTCCTGTAAGCTGGCGTCTGACAGCCAATCGTATCAGTCAGGGCACCCAACGGCTGTCACTCGCCAAACGCCTGATTGAGGTGTGGGCAGGTGTTTATGATGTGTCAGTATTAACCCAGGAGCAACCTCTGACTGTGGCAGCACCACGAGTGATTCAGCCTCGATAACCACTGTGAGCCGTCAACGGTTACAGAACCAAGACAGAGATGCCACGTTCGGTTGCTTTAAACCTTAGAAACCCATACCTGAACATTAACACTCGTTGATTCGTTCTCTAAGCCAGGGAGTGAGGATCTGTACAGGATGCAGCGAATCTTACCGTAGCCCGACCGGAAACCGACCAGAACCCAAGTCACGGGGGAATTGCCAAGAATTAACCCCAAAAGCCAGGAGGTTTTCAGGTTTCGAGCTGGGATTTGCCTAGCAGCATTTTTCCTGGGAACGCCGACCGATAACGAAAAGCAACGCTCCAGTCACAAATTAGCCTCGGAAACCTTGATCGTTTCTTGCCCCATTTCGCTTCTACCTCAAGAGTTAGGCCGTCACGATGACCGGCCGTCAGATTGAATCGGTCAGCTATGGTAGTGAAGGCCGTAAAACTCTAATGGATTTCTCATAATTCTCATAATAGGGTATTTTCCGCTCTTGTTTTGTAAGGTAAAAAGAAGTGAACTCAAAATTTACAGGATGTAATTTTAAGAAAAGCTAAATAGGACTGTTTTGCTTGAAACCAACGCCACTGCCTTGCTTTCCCCACCGCTACCGTCACCTGAAATGGCAAATCTTGTGCTATGAAAACGTTTCATTCGTTGACGCAGCCGCTGATGCAATTGCGGCGAACACCTGAGCAACTTCGTGCTTGGTTGTCATTTAGGGTGTCTAACTCCTCTCACCGGACTATAGACGCAATTCATCCTGTGTCTTTGGGAAGCAAAACCCAAGTGGATGAGGTCATGCATTCAACACCGTTGCCTGGATTACCAACCAAGCACCGTAAGCACAAAAGCCGTCCACCTGTGATGTGGCTCGTGGCGGTGGTTTCTCTCACCAGTGCGATGGGGAACCGATTCTACAATCAACCGAAGCTAGATGTGGGTACCACAGCTCCACAGACGATCCGGGCACCCCGTCCTGCTAGTGTGGAAGACATTAAAACCACCGAGGAAAAGCGTAAGGCCGCCCGTACCGGTGCTGTCCCCGTGTTGATGTTTGACCACTCGCTGACTCAAGATTTGGTTCAGGCGATCGAGCAATCTCTGGAACGGGTGGAAGAATTGCGCCAAATGTGTGGCCCTTATCCCTTTGCAGAGACGACCATTCTCTCCGAGGCGACCCAACGCTATCTGCGCCAAATTCCGGCACAAGAGTGGCAGGCCATTTTAGCGCAAGTCGATAGCCCTCAAAGTCTCAAACCGGTTGAGCCAACCGTCGTACTGCCTGAGCCGGCTGTACAGGCCGCCAATGTGCCGTTGACTCAAGCCGTCAGCGAACTGCAACGCTACCGTCAACTGTCTTCTCCTCAAGCCTTTTCAGATCTGATCGAGTCGATTTCCCTAGCTCGTCAGGGTTACGCGGTGGCATTTCGTCAGCTTTCTGAACTGCAACGTACTGAATCTAGCCGTCGCTACGACGCCTCATTGCTTGAACTCTCGGATCAGGACTGGCAGGAGACACGTAAGGGTATTACCCAAGCGTCTAAGCTCATCCTGACTCAGGGCATTCCTCCAGGACTACCGTCCAATATCTTAACAGAAGCGGTGAGGCTGCAATTGAGTTCACTCGTCCCCCAAGAGGCCGAGCCTGTAGCGGCTCCACTGCTAACCAATATTTTGCAACCCAACTTAACAGAAGATAAAGAAGAAACGAAGCGCAGAGCGGAGCAAGCCGCACAGGCCGTAGAGCCAGTGATGGTTTCCGTACAGCAAGATGAGGTCATTGTCTATGCCGGAGAGCAAATCAATCAGGCCGCTTTTGTGTTGCTGGATCACTTTGAATTGAGCCGTCGGGAAATTAACTGGCATGGCCTCGTTGGATTTAGCACCTTTGTGAGCGGAGGTTTGGTCATCTTTTGGCTCGTCGAACGGCGAGTGCATCCTAGACTCAGACGCCGTGACCACATTTTGCTGTGGCTGCTGACCTTAAGCACACCGCTCCTGGTGATCTTGAACCTTCCTTATACCGACTTGCCTGCCATTGGTTTGTTAGTCGGCAGCTTTTACAGTCCCGCTTTGGGAGTGACGGTTGTCAGTCTGCTGACGGGGTTAGTGGGCTTCGGCATGAAGGTGAGTTGGGATTACTTACTAGCGGGTGCTGCGGCTGGTTTGCTCGGTTCTTGGATGGCTGGACGAATGCGATCGCGCGAGGAACTGGCTTGGCTGGGGGGTGTGGTTGGCATCACTCAGGGCGGAGTCTACTTGCTCCTCAATCTTGTCCCTAGTGCGGCTGTGGGTGCCGTTTGGTATACCGTACTGCAAGAGGCTGTGATATCCAGTTTGGCCGGTTTGTCTTGGACGGTGGTCGCCCTAGGGATATCGCCGTACCTGGAACGTCTGTTTGACTTGATCACACCCATTCGTCTGGCTGAGCTGTCTAATCCGAATCGTCCCTTGCTCAAAAAACTCGCGACGGACGCACCTGGAACGTTTCAACATACCCTATTTGTGGCATCCTTGGCAGAAGCTGCCGCTCGTGAACTCCACTGCAATGTCGAGCTGGTTAGAGCTGGAACACTATATCACGATATTGGTAAAATGCACGATCCACTAGGATTTATTGAAAATCAAATGGGGAATCCCAACAAACACGACGAGATTAATGACCCGTGGAAGAGTGCTGAGATTATCAAAAAACACGTTTCAGAAGGATTGGTGATGGCTCGTAAGCACCAGCTCCCTCAAGCCATTCGTGACTTTATCCCAGAACACCAGGGGACGCTGCTCATCTCCTATTTTTATTTTCAGGCTAAACAGAAAGCGGAACAAGAAGGGGATTCTCCGGTAGACGAGGAAGAATTTCGCTATGATGGCCCAGTTCCTCAGTCACGAGAAACGGGTATTGTCATGTTGGCTGATGCTTGTGAAGCCGCACTGCGAAGCCTCAAGGACGTTACCCC
>DATNQL010000033.1:0-3610 GCA_036704025.1 Stenomitos sp. | reverse complement strand
GCTTTTTTCCAGTGCGCTCATGTGTCCCATCAATAGGTTGTTCGAGGGACACTCTTTGCTGGGGTCGTAGATTACGGCTAAATAGCTAGGCCCCAAGCAACAACAAAGGCCAATTGTGTTAATCCCCCTGCGGATATTTATCCCATAAGCCCGTCATGATCCGCAAACTTTGGTGATTTCCGTCACCTAAAATCAAGTGATCGAGAATGGGAATGCAGAGTAATTGTGCTCCCTGCAAGAGCTGTTCTGTTAGAGCAATATCTTCCGCACTCGGTTCCACACTTCCAGTCGGATGATTGTGAGCAATAATCACCCGCGTCGCTCCCTGGCGCAGCACCTCTCGGAAAATATCGCGAGGATTTGCCAACGTCTCCGTTGCCGTGCCAATCGTAATCACCTTAGTCCCCAACAACTGATTCTTTGCATCTAGTAGCAACACGGCAAATCGTTCCTGAGTTTGCCACATCAAATCATGACTAAGGGCCGCCGCAGCAGCAGGGGGACTATCAATTACTGTACGTTCCGAAGGGCGAGACTGAAATGCCCGTTTCCCTAACTCAACAGCAGCTAGAATTGTTGTTGCCTTGGCTGGACCCACACCGTGAAATTCCATCAACTCCTGAGGGTGGATGTCTCGCAACACCTGCATCGGATCGCGATGATTATCGCCTAACTGCTGCAAAATGTATTGTCCCAAGCCGATCGCAGAAAGCTTGCCTTTTCCTTGACCTGTACCTAACAAAATCGCTATGAGTTCCGCTGTTGTCAGATTTTTAGCTCCCTCCACCATTAATCGCTCACGAGGGCGCTCACTGGTTGGAATATCGGCAATTCTGAGGCTATACGTCATAGATGCAGGTTCATGAAAACTCAAAGGTATTAATTTTAGTAATCCCTTTTTCCGACTTGAAACTTACATCGGCCTCAAAAAATCCCCAGCCGTTAACAGTAGCCTTATCCTGCCCATATCCAGCCATGATCAAGTTCAAGGACGCGGGGACGCACAGAGGGGGAGACGCGGAGAAAGAATGCAGACTGTGACACTCACCCCGTCTGCATTCGAGCGACTGAATCGAAGATTCAGTCGGGGTCTCAAACCCTTGGGACTTACGTCCCCGCGTCCCCGCGTCTGTGCGTCTTCTCGATGAGAGGGCTGTAACATCCTCATAAGGCTTATTGAATCAATGACCTCAAAGCCAAAGAATTAAACACTAAGGCTGGGTTCAGCTGAGTCATAAGTATTAGCCGCTTTGAGCATGTGATAAGTAATGAGTAGTTGCGTTAGGGCAAGAGGATAGCTTTGGAGCGTTTCCCCGGTTGTTCCTGTAACTTTACCGATATCTTGATTCCCTTCAAGACTACAGAATTGACCTAGATAGGGAATTTCATTACACAGTAAGCGTTCTAGCTCTTTGACCTGTTCATCCGTCGCATGACCATCAATTTCGAGAACATCAACGGGTTTACCCATATCGCGATCGAGTTCTAAGCGAATGGCTGAACTGAGATGAGATCTGCTGGGATTGAGAATTCCCGTAAAGTCGGGGTGCGGGATAGTGGGTCTGAGTACCAGATGTACATTAAGCAATAAATCGCTCTGCTCCGATGTATCATCGTCAGGCGGGTAAAAGCTGACGACAATGTCTGACCACTTGCGCTGAGGACGGATAAATTCTTCTGAGTCTGATTCACGCTTCCTCAATTGCTCGAGAACCTGTTCTTCGGTATACCCCCGCTTACGCGTATCGCGCTTGATTTTCCACTGCGCCCGTAGAGATTCTGGAGGTGCTAAATAGACTTTGACATCGAAGCAATCTCGCGATTCACGAGTCGCATAACCGAGCAATCCCTCAACAATCACAAACTTGCTTGGCTTAATGTACTCCGGGGCATCAAAAGAGCCGGTGCTGTGGTTGTAAATGGGCTTCAGGATGGGTTGTCCCTGACGGAGCAGACTCAAGTGTTGCTCAATAATATCTAGGTAGTTGCAGTCGGGATGCAAGGCTGAAATGCCCAATTCAGCTCGTTGCTTGCGATCATAGCGGTGGTAATCGTCCGTACAAATAACCGTGACTTGATCGGTGCCTAAGACTTGAGCAATTCCCCTCGTCAGAGTTGTTTTTCCGGCAGCGCTATCACCGACGATTCCAAGAAGAATAGGACGACTAGTCATGGTTATTTTTACTGCTGGACTGGTTAGTGCAGTGAACTCTTGATTGTAAAATGATCCCACACTTACGATAAATTTCTGTAAGTTTCGGATTCACGACAATGTAACCAACAACAGCTAATCACTCTAGCCATCAGCCCAACTTGACGTTTAAGACGGTGACCGACAATCTGTCAAGTGGCATCATCTATAGGCATACTGAGAGAAGGAGAGCAGTTGCAACTACTCCTCCCCATGCTCTTAAAGTTGACTAAGCAACAATGAAACGTAAATCCAGGTTCACTCCCCCCAGGGATAGGGATGCCTTCTCCACTTCTAAGCCTGCGAGTGCCGGTTCCATATTCACGCCGATAGTACTTTTTGCTTTTGCGGCTATCTTCATACTAGGAGTTGGGGTTGGCATTGCTTTTAGCTCTACAGCGACGTTCAACCCAGAAAATGTGGCATCCCGTGAAGTCATTGACCGCAGTGTCCCGAATGCTGAACTGTGTGTTCAATACGGTGCCAGCTCGATTGTGACGGATATGCGTGTGTTTGTGACACTCAATCCTTTTAATGTCTTTGTGACCCAGCCGACCATGCGACCTGGGTGTGTACTACGTCAGAATAACTGGTCTATCCTGGAGCAGAAGAACTTGGTAACTTCAGATCAGGTGCGTGACTGTAAACGACGAATGAATACCTTTGGCTTCACCGGCGATCTGAATAGCAAACCAGACATTGAATGTATCTATCAAAATGAGGCAGCGGGTAACCTCTTCCTGAATCAGCCAGGGAGTGTTGGGCCAAAATCCGAAACGAATAATTTCTAAATCGCTAATAACCTGACTTCAACAGAGCTACTGTCTTCTAGATAGAGGTAGTTTCCTCTGTTGTGTCTGGCAGCGGTTAGCCCAATTTCATCATCCCCAATCCTTGCCTCAATTTTCTGTCTTGCCTTATGGCTGTGTTCTATAGCAAAAGGCAGACCGGAGCTTTAGTGAGGACAGGAGGCAGAAGGCAGGAGGCAGAAGGTTTTTTACTGGAACGTGGTCGTTTTAGCCGTTCAATCTGTCCTAATTTAGCTTTGTCCTAATTGTCTTGGCGACTGCTATAGCTTTAGATCGTCAGATCACCCGATTGGGTAATCCTATTAGGGGAAGCCTCATGCTTTCGAGAAACTTATGATGATAGAAGATTTCATCAGAAGGCAACCCCACAGGCTTGACTCCAGTGGGGTTTTTTGTAGCAATAAAGTAGATATAGTGACAATTTTCAGGAATGACTACTGTTCTTCTACATAGGATTGCTGTTCTTCTTGGTAAAACACAGCTTCAGACAGAATTGTTAAGCCAACAATGAGACAGCAAACTAGAATCAACCATACTCCCAGCATTAGTATTACCTCCAGCAGAGCCTCTCACTTTATAAATACCTCTTGTTGGATTGAAGAGATACATT
>DATNQL010000032.1:0-4653 GCA_036704025.1 Stenomitos sp. | reverse complement strand
ACACCATTCAATATCTTCCAAGCGATTGACAATCACACCCAGTAACTGTGGCTTAACGGTGGTAGAGGTTGCGGAGTGGGAGAGAGAGTGTAATACAACGGTTGTATACATTAAATTACTACGGCGCTGTTGGTAACTGGGAGTTAATCCAACTAAATGTCCCAAATCCGCGATCCAAAGAATGTCACCCCGCCAGTTGTAGACTCCCCTAATCCAAGATGGCATGTGAGCAATGGGCACAATTTGACTGATGTGAATGTTAAATACCTCTGCCAATTGCGGCAGCGGTAAGAGTCCTGTTGTATCCGGCTCTAGATGAAACCGCAAAAACGGTTCTTTTTCAGTAGAAACGGCTGAATTTGGGAGTGGTAATAAAGAGTTGGGAACGGAGGAAGAATAGGACATGGATTCTCGTTAATGCTTAGCTTTTGAGCAAATTTTTAACAGTATCCACAAGTTCTTCTTGATCGATTGGTTTGACGAGGTAGGCATCGGCTCCATGCTTCATTCCCCACCGCTGATTGAGCTTGCCTCCTTTAGTTGAGCAGATCACAATGGGGATTTGGCTCGTTTCTGCTTTGGCTTTCAATTCGCGGCACAATTCAAATCCACTGCGATCCGGTAGCACGACATCTAAGATAATTACATCCGGTCTTTGGTGATTGATTTTTGCGAGCGCTTCTTCTGCGTTATTGGCTTTTAAGACATTCAGTCCTCCTTGTAGCAGACAACCCGATATGATTTCTTGTTCACTCAAGGAATCTTCAACAATTAGAGCAGTGTTCATAGAGTTCATGGAAGTGCAAAACAGTAGAATGTAGAGAGTTAAAACCCGATTGGGATGAAATGAAAGGTTAAAGTTGTTCGTTGATTTAACTCAAGGTTGAAAATCAACGGCAACTTTCTAACCTTCAATTTTCAACCCTTTTTGAGTTGATTCACTCGGTGATAAATGCTTGGAAATTGTGCTAAGAACTTTCCCCGCATCAACGGGCTTACTCAAAAAATCGGATGCACCAAAAAGTTTAGCTCGAACTTGATCGACAATGCCATCATTCCCGGTCAAAATCACGATAGGCGTATGACGAAATGATGGAGCCTTGCGTAATTGACTACAAATTTCATACCCATTGGTATTGGGCATCATCAAATCTAAAAATATCAAATCTGGCTTTGAAGTTAAGAGACTAGTCAGCGCTCGTAAACCATCATTAATACTGATAAATCGATAGCCTGCTGCGGTTAAAAGCTTTTCTAGCGTTTGGCAAACAGCAGCACTATCATCGACGCAAGCAATGAGGGGTTTGGTCGGATGGATAGGCTGAGAGGGTAGATTCAAAACTGTTCGACCAGCCGGATCAGGTAAATCGGAGATACTAATAAGTTCAACGAATCCTGATTTAAGGTAAGGTAAAAGTAAGCGAATCACTTGCACGACATCTCGCTTCATTTTGACCGCTAAATCGCGCAGAGTATTTTCTCCATTGAGCAGTTGATTGAGAGCCTGATACACCCTTTCTGATGTACAATCTTGTAATGGTTTTGGTTGCTTGATAATCGCTGCGTTGTTGAGAGAGTAACCAACAATTTGAGCATTCCACAGGGCTTGCCAAAGCTGCTGAACATCTGCAATCACTTGTTTTTCATCAATCACAGCAAGTGGCTGAGATGTACAAGGATATTCATTGATTTGATGCGTCAAACCATCCTCTTGAGATAAATCAAAAATGACTTCTTCTAAGATAGATTGAATGACTTGTTTAACTTGGTCTTCGGTAATTTTTTTCTGTTTGATCCACAACTCAAAAAGTTGATATTCCCAGCTATTAATAAAATGCTCAAGATTAAGCTGTAAAAGCTCTTGTTGTAGTTCTGTGAAATTAACCTGAAGCTGAGGACAATAGGCCGCTATATTTCTGACCCAACGTCTAACTGGATGCGTCCCGCCTGTAGCATACATAATCTGCCCTTGGCAGAAATAAAGATTCCATCTTTTTTCATTATTGGGGGCTACCCATATCAGTTGACCACTGAACTGAACTTTCTGAAATGTTTCAATTAGTTGAGCTTTTTTAGATTGTTTAAATCTGTATCTCTCTAGAAAATTAACACCTATTTGAGTTCTCATGGAAATATTTACTAGGAAATTACAAGTAATAGTTAATAAAAATGTCAATAATAGACTTTATTTTAATTCTTCTTGGATGCCTAGCCGATTAATTCTGAAAACACTTCACTTCAGTTTTCAGGAGATTCATCCCTTAATCCGGATCATTAAGAGGCTATTGCTATTTCACAAAGAATAATTTATGACTCGTAATTCATGTGTAACACAAGCGTCATAGATCAAACTAATCCCCTGTCTCCAACGCGACAACTATCTTAAGTTAATTTACACAATCAATAAATGACAACTATTTTAGATTAATTTACACAATCAATAAACTCTAATTGCAGAAAATTCTTATACTTAAAAAGTATGATTTCCGGGAAAAATCTCTGTTCAATAAAAAAATAATAAAGCCTATTAACTCTTAACAAAAAATTAAAATCATTGAAAATAGAAGTAGGCTGAAATAGCCTAAGAATCTTTAATTTTCAAGGTTAAAAGCTAATTTATACAAAATCCTAATCCGTAGAGAACCGTCCCAAACGAAGTTAGAGACATTCCACCGGAACATCTCTAACGGTTGACAGTCGAGTAATCCTACTCCTGCAAAATGGTTTTGGAAACAATGCGGGTTTTCTTGCGATCCGCTTCGGAAAGTTCTTCCCCAGCTTGTAAGCGAGTGGCGCTGGTTTGTAGCACGGTAGCGGCACTTTGATCGCCCAATTGCAGGGCTGTTTTTGCCGCCGTTTGCAGCATCGTTGCCGCACCCGCGCGATCGCCTTCCTGCAATTTGGCCTCTGCAATTTGAGTCTGCCGATACTTCGCCAAAGCTAAAATAGACTTCTGCACCTCAGCATTCAGAGCGGGTTGATAAACACCCTGAACCTCTGCCTCGACCGACACCACGTCTGAGAGTAAACCTTCTGCCCCCACGCCTGGGTCATCGTAACGCACTTGCAGATTGGCGATCGCTTGACGCCCCTGTTGCAGTTGACCGAGATACAGGTTCGCTAAAATGACCCGTTCCGCATCCGTCATCAAATCTCCCAATCGCACCACAAACTTGTCACCCTCTCGTTGCACCGGCAATTCAATCGTCTCTGGAGCGACCTGAGCAATGGGTTTAAGTTCCGCCAACCGTACCTTAGGCATTAAAGAGAAGAGAAGGTAGGCATTGGTCAGCTGCACCGATTGAGCACGCTCAAACAGTCTGCCAAATTCATCAGCGGCTTGTTCTGGGCGCTCGATGTAGGATAGGGTGCCACCGCCAGCATCCGCAATGTTCTCCAATACATCTTGGTTCCAATTGGCTCCAAAGCCTAAGGTGTTCAACGTGATAGTGTAGCTGGTTGCCAGTTCCGCTAATTTGAGGCAGCGTTTGTTGTCGCCATGTTCATTCTCCCCATCAGTGAGTAGAAACACCTGAGATACCGTTTCTGACTTGCCTTTGGCGACTTCTTCAATTCCCAGCTTTAGACCTTCATCAATCGCTGTACCCCCATCTGCCGAAAGCCGTTTGATCTGTTTGATCACACCATCGACATCATCAATCACCTGGTTCTTGACTAAGACTTTAGCTCTGTGATCAAAGGCGACAATCGAAATGCGATCGCCTGGATTCAACCGCTCAATTAATTGAATCGCGGCCTTTTTCACAGTTTCCAGAGGGCGTCCGTTCATCGAACCACTGTGATCGAGAACCAAGCACAAATTCAGCGGGACATTACGAACTTGCCCAGAGGCGATCGCACCGATCGCAATCGACAGCTGACGCTGACTACTGGGTTGATTAGCATCAACATGGGCATCATTGAGAGCAGAGTGCAAACCAACTTTCATGTCATAAGGCTCCTGAGCAAGTAAAACGTATGGATAGCAACTTCCTGCCAATACGCTAGTACTACGCCATAGTCAGGGTCAATAAGCACACTCCACAATCACGAAACCTCGTGAGTGCCACAACCACGTAGAAGTATGTCAAAGGACTGCCACAGGCAGGCTCACCGGCACGTTACTATGTTTAAAGATAGCGTCATTATTGCAGCCCAAAACACCATGAACTTACCCATTCAGGCTGTTCAGTCACCCTACTACGGTAATACCAGTTACCGGACACCGCCGCCAGACTTACCTTCATTGTTGCTGAACGAGCGGATTGTTTATCTGGGTATGCCCTTGGTGCCAGCAGTAACCCAATTAATCATAGCTGAACTCCTGTTTTTGCAGTACCAAGACCCTGACAAGCCGATTAAAATCTACATCAATTCCACTGGCACCTCTCGTTACGATGGCGAACCGATTGGCTTTGAAACAGAAGCCTTTGCCATTTGTGACACGATGAGCTACATCAAGCCACCCATCCATACCATTTGCCTGGGTTCAGCCATGGGCATGGCGGCGATGCTGTTATCAGCGGGGACAAAAGGCTGTCGAGCCAGTTTACCGAATGCCTCCATCGTTCTGCATCAGCCCAAGAGTTATACTCGTGGTCAAGCTACGGATATCCAAATTCGGGCGAAAGAAGTGTTGGCGAATAAGGCCAC
>DATNQL010000031.1:0-10429 GCA_036704025.1 Stenomitos sp. | reverse complement strand
GCTCGGTGGGTTACAAGACCCATTCTGCGTTTAAATGCAGCGGCTAAAGCTCTTGCTCAAGGTGAATGGGAGCAGTTGGTAGAATTAGAACGCTCCGATGAACTAGGAGAACTGGCTAAATCATTCGGGACGATGTCGGGGCAGTTAAAACAGCTATTTACGACCCTCGAAGTTAATAATAGTGAAATGAAAGCCTTAAATGAGGCATTACATCAGAGTGAGAGTAGGCTGACTCAATTTCTGGATGCGGTACCCGTCGGTGTGGCAGTCCATGATGCAACCGGCAAAATTTGCTATGCCAATACTACGGCTCAAACCATCTTAGGCAAGGGCATAATCTCTGAAAAATCACCCGCACAATTAGCAGAAGCATATCAAATCTATCTCGTCGGTACCGACCAATTATGCCCCCCAGAACGCCTACCAGCATTTCGAGCATTAAACGGCGAAAGTTTAACGATTGATGATTTAACCATTCATCGAGGAGAGCAGATTATTCCGGTAGAAGCGAGAGCCACACCGATTTTTGATGAAAAGGGTGCGATTGCTTATGCCATTGTTGCTTTTACAGATATTACTCAACGCAAACATGCTGAAGTTGAACGAATTCATTTTACTGAAGAATTAGAACGAAAAAATCAAGCCTTACAGCACCTTGATGAACTCAAAGATGAGTTTTTAGCGAATACTTCTCATGAACTGCGTACACCCCTCAACGGCATGATTGGCATCGCTGAGTCAATGCTGGATGGAGCCACGGGAAAACTTTCAGAACTCCAACAAAAAAATCTATTACTTATTGCTCAAAGCGGACGTCGCCTAGCCGCCCTCGTTAACGATATTCTCGATTTTTCTAAACTAAAGCATAAAACCATTGAACTGCAACTTAAACCTGTAGGAATGCGAGAAATTGTTGAAGTTGTACTCAACCTCAGCCAACCTCTCATTAAACATAAAAATTTACAGCTTGTTAATGCCATTCCGCCTGACCTGGCTCCAGCCGAAGCGGATGAGAATCGCTTACAGCAAATTTTGTACAACCTAGTCGGTAACGCCATTAAATTTACTGATAGTGGCATTGTAGAGATTTCGGCTACTTTGCAGCCTGGTTCAGAAGAAGTGGAAACGGATAAAATCGAAATCAATAGTACCAGAAAATCCAAAATTAAAATTACTGTTTCTGATACTGGTATTGGTATCCCCAAAAATAAACTAGATCGAATTTTTGAATCTTTTGAACAAGCTGATGGTTCCACAGCGCGTGAATATGGAGGAACTGGTTTAGGGTTAGCGGTTACGAAAAAGCTAGTGGAGTTACATGGAGGCTCTATTCAGGTCGAATCAAAGGTAGGGGAGGGTTCACGTTTTACCTTTACTCTAACAGCAGCATTGGGTCAGTCCTCAGAACTCAATTCTTTATCTTATTCATCCTGCCTGTTACCTCCAATCTCCAAAGTCAATGAACAAGAAAGTCTCCAACCATTACGAATAACCAAAGAAGACAAAGAACAGCAATTTAAAATCATGATTGTGGATGATGAGCCAGTCAATCTTCAGGTACTCATTAACCATCTTTCGCTGCAAAATTATGCCATTACTCAGGCTACGAATGGCATAGAAGCCCTAGCAATGATTGAACAAGGGTTCAAACCCGATCTCGTTTTACTCGATGTCATGATGCCGAGAATGACGGGTTATGAAGTTTGCCAAAAGCTCCGTGAACAGTTCCCGGCTTATGAACTTCCAATTGTCATGTTAACCGCTAAAAATCAAGTCACTGATTTAGTAGAAGGATTTAGTGTTGGCGCTAATGATTATCTGACTAAACCGATTTCTAAAAACGAACTGTTTGCTCGCATTAAAACTCATTTAAGTCTTTCAAATCTTGCTGTTGCTTATGGTCGTTTTGTACCTCACCAATTCCTACATTTATTAAATAAAGAAAGTATTATTGATGTTCAGTTAGGCGACCATATCCAGAAAAAAATGTCTGTTCTTTTTTCGGATATTCGTGCTTTTACGACTCTCTCAGAGAGCATGAAGCCAGAGGATACTTTTAAATTTATTAATGCCTATCTATCTCGAATGGAATCCGTCATTGTCGAAAATCAGGGATTTATTGATAAATACATTGGGGATGGGATTATGGCTCTGTTTAGCGGCAGTGCGGATGATGCCGTTAAAGCAGGAATTACCATGCTGCATCGGCTGACAGAATATAATCAACATCGTGCCAATTCTGGCTATATCCCCGTCAAAATTGGTATTGGCATTAATACAGGTTCTTTAATGCTAGGAACTGTAGGCGGAAAAAACCGAATGGATGGGACGGTCATTAGTGATGCCGTTAACATTGCCTCGCGCCTAGAAAACCTAACTAAATATTATGGTGTGTCCTTATTAATCTCTCATCATACTTTAGCGGCTTTACACAATCCAACGAACTATAATATCCGCTTTATTGAACAAGTTAAAGTGAAAGGGAAGTCTCAAGCTGTAGCCGTCTTTGAGGTTTTTGACGGAGATGAACCAGAAATAAAAAAGGGCAAATTAGCCACAAAAGTTAATTTTGAGCAGGCTGTGTGGCTCTACAATCTGGGTTTCAAGAGTGAAGCGGCAAAACTGTTGAAAGGTGTCTTGAAAATTAACCCAAGGGATAGAGTCGCTGAAATCTATCTGGAGCATTGCCAAACGAAAGCGTCTTATGAAGACGATGAGCATTCCACGCCTCTAGACTAATTTTCAGTTGACTGTCATCGTCCAGTCACAAAGACCGAAGATGAGTCGGAAAAAAGAAAAGTTTTATGAAGAAACTAGCTCTTTTTTGTAACAAAATATGAAGTTCTGTGAATCGACCCATTGATGTAACAGCTTATAAGAAGGCTGTTACAGGAATTTAGTGTTAGCCAAATGACATTTTAGTCGCCCAGCAAATTTAACAGAATGTAACCTATTCTGAGAGTAAGACGAGAAAATGAAGCTTTAAACTGTTGAAATATTGCCCACTTCCAACCGTTTTTTGATCTTGTATTCCCCAGTCCGTTAGTTTTTCAAGTCTTAGCCCTATGTTCCCAACCCATCGTCCTCGCCGCCTCCGCAAAACAGACCCTCTACGCCGGATGGTGCGTGAGAATGTTTTGACCACGAATGATTTGATTTATCCTCTATTCGCCGTACCGGGTACGGGTATCGCGAATGAAGTCCGCTCCATGCCTGGAGTTTACCAGTTATCAATCGACAAAATCGTTGAAGAGGCTAAGGAAGTTTACGACCTTGGCATCCCCTCGATTATCCTCTTCGGCATTCCTGAAGATAAAGATACAGACGCTACGGGCGCATGGCATGATTGCGGTATCGTACAGAAAGCCGCGACAGCCGTGAAAGAAGCGGTGCCCAGCTTGGTGGTGATCGCTGATACTTGTTTGTGTGAGTACACCAGTCACGGTCACTGTGGTTACTTGGATGTTGGTGATTTGACAGGTCGCGTCCTCAACGACCCAACGCTAGAATTGCTGAAGAAAACAGCCGTGTCACAAGCCAAGGCGGGTGCCGATATCATTGCGCCTTCAGGGATGATGGATGGCTTCGTGCAGGCCATTCGCGAAGGATTGGATCAGGCTGGATTTGAGGAGACGCCCATTCTTTCCTATGCCGCTAAGTATGCTTCCTCTTACTATGGCCCATTCCGCGATGCTGCCGATTCAGCGCCTCAATTTGGCGATCGCCGTACTTACCAAATGGACCCTGCCAATGCTCGTGAAGCCCTCAAAGAAATCGAATTAGATATTGCCGAGGGGGCAGATATGCTGATGGTTAAACCCGCGTTGGCGTATATGGACATCATCTGGCGCGTTAAGGAAGCCAGCAACTTACCGGTTGCGGCTTATAACGTCTCTGGTGAGTATTCCATGGTTAAAGCAGCAGCCCTAAATGGCTGGATTGACGAACAGCGTATGGTGCTGGAGACGTTGACGGGATTCAAGCGTGCAGGTGCTGATTTAATTCTCACTTACCACGCTAAAGATGCTGCTCGTTGGCTGCAAGGGTAAAACGTCAGCCTTTCTCTTGAAGAACCATTCTCCATTGTTTGGTTTGCAAAGTCCGCATCGGCGGACTTTTTTTGTAGGAAAAATTGAGTCTGGGCGCTGAAGTAAAGCTGGGGAAATCAGCTAACTATCAATTTCGATACAACTTCCGTGCTTGTTGTGGAAAATGTGACCTAACGGTTCATAGCAGATTCAACAAGAGATTCCACACCAGACGCTCCAGGTTGCTCCTCAGGTTTTCTCGTATACCACCAAGCCCAAGCAATAAAAACAGCCTGAAATGGAAGCCTGAACCAATAGAACAAAGGATGATGAGGAATTCCCTCAATGGGAATGCTATGAATCGCCTGGTAGATGTTAGCTGGAAAGACGGCAATAAAGAGTGCAATCAGCCCCCAAGCGGCTGCAACACTAACAAAGGGAATCAGTAAACCAATGCCTCCTAAAATCTCAAAGAAGCCACTAATGTAAACCATGGCAAACCTATCCCCAAATTGAGGCGGGACAATTGAGGCGTATTCTATTGGTTTAACAAAATGTGTGATCCCCACCACGATGATTGATACCGAAAGAATCACCCGGAAAATTTCCTTAAGCCGAGGGAATGTACTGGGGTTTGAGGTCATAGTCTATTGCAGTAGAACTCATTTCCACAGTATCAACCGATAATTTAGATTTACTTCTACCCAAAAGGGTAAACACAGTTATCCTGACTCAATCTCAGGTGTAATGTGAGCCAGTGACAATAACGTCATGATTATGTTAGGAATTCATAACAAAGAAAGGCTACTATATTCCACTAATGTTGGAAATCGTTACAATAAGGAATTGTGCCTGAGTATAATCTCGCAAGTTTAGGCAACTCTTTCTGACCAGGCACAAAAAATTCTGGCATCCCTCACCAGGTAAATCTTGTAACATTCAGAAGGAATTTTGGAATGGATTGCCGCCATATTCAATTTTGCGATCGCAAATCTGAAATCGATTATCATCAACTTCAGGCACTATTTGGCTTGGGAGCGTTTTGGGCAAAAGAGCGAAAAATTGACGAGTTAAAAATAGCGATCGCCAACAGTGAACCTGTGATCAGCGTTTGGGACGGTGAACAGCTCATTGGTTTTTCACGGGCGACCTCAGATGGTATTTACCGAGGCACCATTTGGGATGTGGTGATTCACCCAGACTATCGTGGTGTCGGTTTAGGGCGTAAGTTAGTGGAGACCGTACTATCCCATCCCCGGATGAACCGGGTAGAGCGAGTTTACCTGATGACCACCCATCAACAAAGTTTCTACGAGCGCATCGGGTTTGAGACGAATTCCACCACCACAATGGTCCTGTATAACCAGCCCATACACCGTTCTATGCCAACGCCTGCTCTACAGGCTCAGGAATCGCTAGGGGCATAGAACATTGCAGCCGGATGAAGTTGTCAGTGGCTGAGGTGGCTGCGAGTTCTTCATCCGAGACGGGTAGCACTTCCAGTTTTCCTTGCATCACTTCGACCAGGGTTTGAGCCATCAACAAAGTCAGCCCTGGTGACAGTTCAGCCGTTTGGATGGGTGGCTTTTCCATCTCAGGCGTCGTAGAGAGTAAATCAACCACTTCACTCCAGGCACTGGTTGGAGTTTGGACATCAATCCAGATCCGAACTTCTTGAGCGTCTGGGGCGCTAGAGCCGGAAATCTTAATACTTCCTTCTTTCAGGTCTGCTAACTTCGTAATAGCGGTGTCTACAATACCCATTAATACCTGCCGGAAACGGCGTGGGTCTGCAAGAACATAGAGTTCTGGGTCAGGAGGAACCACTTCAAACTGGAGATTACTATTAGCCGCCTGCATGTGGGTTAAACCTTGAACCTCTTCAAAAACCTGCGTTAACGGCAAGGAAAGAATTTCTAAACGATTGCTGCCTTGTTCAATTTTTGATACGGTAATCACCTCATCTAAAATTTTCACCATCTTTAAGGCTGAGGTATTGGCTTGAGCCACAAATTCCCGTGCTTCCTCTGGAGAGTCACACAAATCGGACAATATGAGCTGATGCATACCGATTAAACTACTCAGAGGCGATCGCAATTCATGAGCCGTCCTAGCCAAAAAGCCTCCTTTAAACTGGCTCATTTCCTTCGCCATCAGGTAAGCGAGTTGGGTTTGCTTGAGTTGTTCCTCAAGAGGCTCAGCGTTGGCTTCAACAGGCTTGTGTTCTTCCTTGAGAGGCTCAATCTTATTTAGGATAGGCTGTTGTTCTTCCTTGAGAGGCTCAATCTTATTTAGGAGAGGTTTTACTTCCTCCAGTACAGGCTCAATCGACGCTTTGGCAGACGGGACGTCATCCGTGGGTGTCTTTTGAGGTAAAGATGGGGTGGAAGTCACAGGGGGTTGAACAGAGCGAGTGATGCGGCTCCCCAAAAACCCCAACCCAGCGCCCAATAGCAAAAAGATTAACTCCATTACGCCTATGCCTCTACACAAAAATTCAAGATAAACTCTGTCCTGCTTGGCTGAACAGTCAAATCTTCTCAAGCATAGCGAGTTTTTTAGAGCTCTCAGAGAACCTTCAGGCTGGGTACACAAGCCGTATTAACCCTTTCTCCTCTCTATCTGCTTTCTAGTTGAAGGCTTCCTTGGCGTAAAATCTTCCAGCCGTGACTAGTCCACTGGGCAACCGTCGAAGGAACTCCCGTCGTGATCATTTTATCGGCTTCCAATTCAGTACTCTGAAGGGTGAGAACCGCAGGAAAATAGACCTCGATTTCTGCCATCGTTTCCAAGGGAGGCTCACCGGAACGATTGGCGCTGGTGGTTGCCAAAGGCCCCGTTTGGGACAAAATGGCGATCGCAATTTTAGAGTTTGGTACTCGTATCCCGATAGTGGTGGGGTCAGTTGGGTTCATGGCTACCGGGACTTTGTCTGAGGCAGGCAACACTAATGTGAGTGCTCCTGGCCAGTATTGTTCAGCCACTTGTTGCCAAATCTCCATTTCGGTCGCCGTACCTTGGACAAAAGGCCAAAGGGCGGCTGGACATGCCCCCATTAAAATTAAGGGTTTCTCTTGACTCCGCTGTTTGGCGGCAAATATTAACTCTGAGCGGTCAGGTCGCACGGCTAGGGCGGGGACTGTATCTGTGGGAAAGCTGACCAGTTGACCGATGCTTGCGCCAGCCACCAAAGCAGACAGGGAAACTTGAGTCATTCGTCAATAGATTGAAAGTTAGCAGGTTGCAGGTTAGCCGGTTATCGATGATTCTCCAAACCTCCCAAACGTTTTAACCTTCAACCCTCACCTTTGAAGTTCCTCACTCCGATAAGCTAGAGCGAAGCGGTCAATGCCTGCCAAATCTGAAACAATCTGAATTTGACAATAACTGCCCTGCTGCTCTAGCAACTGAGTGACCGCATCGGCTTGTCCTGCCATCATTTCCATCAACCAGACGCCGCCTGGACGCAGATAGTTGGGAGAGGTTTTAATCAGGTGCCGAATGCAGTCTAGGCCATCGCTGCCACCGTCTAGAGCCAGATGAGGTTCATGGTCACGCACTTCCGGCTCTAGCTGTTGTACTAACGTGCTAGGAATATAAGGAGGGTTGGTTACGATACCACTGAAGTCACCTTTAAGAGCGTCGAGAGGCTCCCACCAAGACCCTTGGTAAAACTGAATCCGTTGGGCACAACCGAGCTGTTGAGCATTCTGCTGAGCCATGGCTAGAGCCTCAGCGCTGTAATCCACAGCGTGAATGGTGGCAGCCGGGAAAACTCCAGCAAGTCCAAGGGCGATGACACCACTGCCAGTTCCTAAATCCGCCCAGTGTCCTGAGCCTAGATTGGGAATGGGACTGTTTTTGACCGCTTCCACAGCCAAGTCAATCAGGTACTCGGTTTCTGGGCGGGGAATCAAAACGGCAGGGGAAACATTGACTCGAAAATGACGCCAGGGGGTCACTCCAGCTAAGTACTGAATCGGCAATCGCTCATCAATACGCCGATGCCACAGTTGGGAGAGCACCGACAAAGGAAAGGGCAAGGTAATATGCGATCGCTCCTTAAAGGACTCCAATCGCAGCGTCAGGGAGTCCAGTCCAGCCACTTCGGTGAGCAGCCAATCGACTTCAGATGTTGGGACACCCGCTTCGAGGGCGGACTTACGAGCCTCCTGACGCCACTGCCAGAGAGCCAGTCCTGAAACCACTGACTCATCACCGTCAGCGTTACTCCTTCCCAAGCCTCGCCCTCCTTGCTGCAACGGTTATGGGTGCCTTATCGCCGTTGTTGACCGCCTTGGGGGGCATTTTGCCCAGAGGCCGGCGGTAGGCTACGCAAGAAGGAAATAGCTTCTTGTGATGGCACGATCACAACGTTACTTAGCTCCTGATTATTGCTGGTTTGTAAGGTGTAAATGACGCCCTCCAGGGGTACGGCTTCGACTTTAACAGTAGCGGCCAAGTCAGGCTTCTGCTGTTTGAAGCGGTCTACCATCGCCTGCAATTGCTCTTTTTCAAAAAAGAAGGGAATCACTGACTTACCATTTTCTTGAACGGTTAGGTATCCGTTTTCTCGACCCCCTCTCGCGACAAACAAGGGTGTGCCCTGAAAAGACTGTCCTTGTTGACCCCCTTGACCCGTAATGGCTTGTGCCGCTTGTAATTGTTGCTGCACGGGTATGAACGCAAATTTTAGAGGATCTTGCTTGTTTTGATTTTCTTGTCTCAGTTTGTAGATTTGTGCCAAAGAGACAGGAACCACTTGCACGTTTTTGGCTAAATCGGGCTTTTCTTTCTGCAACCGTTGAACAAAAGCCTGAGCATCTTTCTGGCTAATAAAAACCCCTGCTACCGCTTGAGCTTTATTTTGTCCATCAGGAATAGTCGCAACCAGGGGAGCGCCTTGGGGATCGGTAACGGTAAAGACGGGTACCGGTTGCAGTTTTTCCATTACCTGCTGCTCTGGTAATGCCAGTGCCTTTAGATTTTCTAAACCGAAGGAACCGAGTAGTGCAGTTCCGACTAAACCTAGTGTTGCGCTCCAGCGAACCAGTGATTTCATGCTCATTACCTCAGATTTTTTCCTCAAAATACTTTGCCATCATTAAAATGTTGCTCTTGCCTTGAGATGACTTAATTGAGAGTTTAGAGTAGCAAGAGTAAATATGCATCAAAGCTGTTTGGATGTTATCGATGTTTTCGTTTAACTTTCACCATTTATTCTAGAATTACTCACTCACTCGAACCATTTTCTTCTGCATGGGTGAGTTTCCTGACTCTGTGTCATCTCAAATAGTTCCACCCCATCTCCTTGAGCCAGATTACCTAATTCGTCCTAATTCCTCAAGCTGAAGTAGGCTAGCCTAACATTGACTAGCCTAGGGAGCCAAAGAGGATGTATTGTACGGCACTAGAGGTAGGAATGCAATATTGATGGCCTAAAAAATCTCTTGGCTCATGTCCAGGGTGGCTGTAGCCTTGAGAACCCTTGTTCTTGGATGATTTTCGGCAAGTTTGACGATTTTACGCAAGTAAAATCCCCAAGAAACCAACGCTTTAGCCCAGTTTTGCTGAAAAGGGAGACTTCTCTTAATCGAAGCAGACGCCCAGACACTCCAGACACCAAGACGCGGAGAGTCTCATTGGCGAGTGCGACAGGGGACATGAAACACCGTTGGGCGTGAATATCCAAGGGTTTGAAACCCCGTCCAATTCCTGTCCACGCATTTTTGAACCCCAAGCTCTAGCTAACCGCTATCACTCTTGAGAGGAAATCCATCAAAATTATTAATCGGGATGACAGGATTTGAACCTGCGACATCCTGCTCCCAAAGCAGGCGCGCTACCAAGCTGCGCTACATCCCGGTGCCTTTTGCTAGTATAGCTTGCTTTTGGCGGATTAGAGTCCACAGAAAAAATTTTGACCCTTAATCTGGATACCAGAACATCCCTTTAATGCCTTCTGGATCTGCCATAAACCCCATTCGGCGATAAAAATTCACCACATGGGGATCGGCAAACAGGGTGATGTTGCTAATATCTTCATTTCGCAGTTTTCTAATCATATACTTCATCAAAGCCTTCCCTAGCCCCTTGCTTTGGAAGTCTGGGTGAACTACTACATCCCAGATTGTGGCATTAAAAGCATGGTCGGACGTGGCACGAGCAAAGCCAATTAGGCGTTTTGTGTTACCTCGCTGCTGCCACATCGAAGTCACCAGGAAGCTGTGCTGAATGGCTTTTTTGACTTTACGCATGGGTCGTCGAGACCAGCCAACGGCATCACAGAGTTCTTCTAACTCATAAAGGTCTATATCCCGATCCGTGCTAAAAAAGATGCGGGAGGTATTCTCGGTGCGATCGCTCGTCCCTTCCATCGCTTCCCCTTCAAACTGCGTCTG
>DATNQL010000030.1:0-6469 GCA_036704025.1 Stenomitos sp. | reverse complement strand
GAAACGGCTGTATTGAATTGGTACTCCTCCCCTAAATCGTCGGTAACTTCTTTAATTGCCGTGTGAATGGCTCGCCTCAAATCCTTTTCAGCTTTAGTCAAGCCACCCTCTGTAGGGGTGTCAGGCTTTGTGTTCTTAACGGCTGCAAAATCCGTCACCAAACGCCAGACGCGATTGAGGAAGCGGAATTGCCCTTCTACATCCGCCTCATCCCATTCCAAATCTTTTTCTGGCGGTGCCTTAAACAGGATGAACATCCGCGCTGTATCTGCCCCGTATTTGTTAATCACAGCCTCCGGTGCGACGCCGTTGTACTTGGATTTCGACATCGTTTTGTAGGAAACTTCCAACTTTTCCCCCGTTTCCGGGTCTTTTGGGTCGTTGGGGTCTACTTGTGCCGAAGGAATCCACTTACCGGTGGTGGGGTTCATATAGGTTAAGCCCTGCACCATACCTTGAGTTAACAGGCGTTGGAACGGTTCATCGAAGTTGAGCAAACCCCTGTCTCGCAATACTTTAGTAAAGAACCGGGAATACAATAAGTGCAAAATCGCGTGCTCAATTCCCCCTACATATTGATCAACTGGCATCCAGTCATTCGTTTTGTTGGGGTCAAATACTTGCTTGTCATTCTTGGCATCCGTAAAACGCAAGAAATACCACGAGGAATCAATAAACGTATCCATCGTGTCTGTTTCCCGCTTCGCGGCTGTGCCACACGTCGGACAAGGCACATCAGCCCAACCTTCGAGTTGCGCTAAGGACGAAACACGACCTGCTTTAAATTCCACATCTTCCGGCAACTGAATCGGCAAATCGGCTTCCGGCACCGGCACTATCCCACACTTCGGGCAGTGAATCACCGGAATCGGCGCACCCCAGTAGCGTTGTCGTGAAATTAACCAATCCCGCAACCGATACTGGATTCGGGCTTTCCCCCATCCTTGCTTTTCAGCATACTCAATAACGGCCTGTTTGCCGTCTGTGGAAGCCATGCCATCAAAAGAACCGGAATTAACCATAGTTCCAGGTTCTGTGTAAGCGGCTTGGGGCACAGGTGTCTCGCCTGTGTTTTCCCCAGGCGGCACAATCACCACTGTGATGGGCAACTTCTGTTGGGTGGCAAATTGGAAATCCCTGGTATCGTGAGCCGGAACACCCATCACCGCACCGGTACCATACTCGTACAGTACGTAGTCAGGAATCCAGATGGGGATTTCTTCCCCAGTAAACGGATTAATGGCTTTGCCCCCCGTTGGAATCCCACGCTTTGGCTTATCCTCTGCGGTGCGTTCCAGTTCACTTTCTTCAGAAACTTCTTGGATAAAAGTATCAACTGCCGCTTTCCGGTCTTGGGTCGTCACTTTCGGCGTCAAGGGATGCTCTGGCGCTAACACAACATAGGTGACGCCATAAACCGTATCCGGACGAGTCGTGAACACGGCAATTTTTTCATCCAATCCGATGATGGGAAATTCTAAATAGGCACCAACCGATTTACCAATCCAGTTTGCCTGCATCAGTTTTACCCGTTCCGGCCAACCCGTCAACTTATCCAAGTCGTTGAGCAATTCCTCGGCATAGTCGGTAATTTTAAAGAACCATTGCCGCAACAATTTGCGTTCGACTTTGGCACCGGAACGCCAAGAACGTCCTTCACTATCCACTTGCTCGTTGGCGAGGACGGTTTGATCGATCGGGTCCCAGTTCACGGCAGCTTCTTTCTGGTAAGCTAATCCCGCCTGGAAGAATTGCAAGAAAATCCACTGCGTCCACTTGTAATAGTCTGGAGAACAAGTGGCGAGTTCCTGATTCCAGTCGATGGAAAAACCCAACGGCTTTAACTGCCCCTTCATATGGGCAATGTTTTCATACGTCCACTTCGCCGGATGAACGCCACGCTGGATTGCCGCATTTTCCGCCGGTAAACCAAAGGCATCCCACCCCATCGGGTGCAGTACCCGATAACCTTGCATCCGGTGAACTCTGGCAATCACATCCGTAATTGTATAGTTACGAACATGACCCATGTGCAGATTACCCGATGGATAGGGGAACATCGACAGGGCGTAGAATTTCGGTTTATCACTCTCTGTCGGGGTCTGGTCAATACCTTGCTCAGACCAAATCTGTTGCCAATGTGCCTCTATCTCGGCGGGGTTGTAACGGGACTCCACAACACTTGCTCCTACTGGACTCGCTATCTGCCTTTGCTTCAGTAATTTTGACACATCCCCGATTGGGAATTTTGCCGATATTGCTTTGGAGTACGCATGACTTGCACTTATACTACTTATTGTAGTATGTCTTGGCTAGTACTCGAACCTTGAATTTTGTAAAAGTTTTCGTATATGGCACCCTCAAACCCGGAGAGATTAATTACGATCGCTACTGTGTCGGGAAGGTGTTACAGGAAAAACCTGCGATCGCCTATGGTCAACTCTATCACCTCTCACTGGGCTATCCAGGGCTGATACTGGGAGACGGTCAAGTTCAGGGGTTTTTGCTCACCTTTGCTGATTCCACTATTTTCGAGAGTCTGGATGAGCTAGAAGATTACGACCCGAACCGCCGACCAGAAGACAACGAATATAATCGAGCACAAGTTGAAGTTTATGACTTAGTCGGGCAATCACTCGGATTGGCCTGGGTCTACTTCATGACAGTAGAAAAGGTGCAATATTTCAAGGGTACTCTCATTCCCTCTGGGTGTTGGAGTCGGGACTCTCATTTTTGAAAATGGGGAATGGAAAAGGGGGAATTGTGTGTTCCGTAATTTGTATTTTATACTTCATTCTTCACACTTTATCTGCCCCATCTCCATTCCCTGAATTCCTAGTCAACAGAGATGGGAAAAACCCATTCTTGGTAATTCGGGTCTCGATTCTCTGTAATAACTGTTAACTTATCTCTGAGTTTTTCCGTAATTGGTCGAGTCTGAGATAATTCATAATTTTCCACTCGTTTCACTGGGGTAATTCGGGCGGCTGTTCCACTCAAGAACACTTCATCGGCTATCAAAAGTTCGGATTTATCCACAGGTCTTTCTAGGGTGGGAATCCCCAAGTCTTTAGCAAGTTTTAAAATACTATCTCTGGTAATCCCCTCCAAAATATCTTGATCGAATCCAGGGGTAATTAATTGCCCATTTCTTACGATAAAGATATTCATCCCAGAGGCTTCGCAGACTTTTCCTTGAGAATTAATTAAAATAGCCTCATCAAAACCCGATTCTACCGCTTCCGTTTTCGCTAATGAAGAAGTAATGTAAGCGCCACTAATTTTGGCTCTTAGAGGTAAGCTACGGTCTTCTTGACGATACCAAGAACTAATGCGACAACTGACTCCATCCGGGGATAAATAATCTCCCAACTCTAGCCCATAAACAAAGAAATCTTTTTCAATATTATGTAGCCTAGGCGCAATTCCTAAATCTGATGTGTAAACAAAAGGCCGAATATAAAAAGAGGTCGTTGGGTTGTTTTTCTTCACAAACTCAACGATAACGTTCTGAATTTTATCAGGTGTTAAATTATAATTAAGAACTTTAGCGCTATGACTTAATCTTTGGCAATGACGGTCTAAGCGAAATAGCAAAATTTGCTTTTCATTTTGAGGGTTAGGAATTCCTCTTAATCCACCAAAAGCTCCAGTTCCATAATGCAGAGCATGGGTCGCGATCGAAATTGTGGCTTCAGCGAAGGGGACAAAATTATTGTGAAAGTAAGCGATGGGCAAAAAATTATGCATTGTCACAGTCAAGGGTGAGTACTACCTTCAAGTGAAGATTACTCTAATTTAATTCAAACGTTACCTTGAGGACTAGCGATCAGGTTCATGGATATTGGTGAGAAACTCCATGAGCCACTCTCTGGACCAACCGAAGCATGAAAATTGAGATGATTTCCATGTTTGCTCATTCTCTTCGCTTCGATATAGACCAATCGTCAAAATCGATGTTCTTGCTGTCCTATCGCTTGAGTTTTTCCAAGACTTGCTGACGTAGATTCATGATATCGGGGTCATCCGGCTTGAGTTGGTGTGCCTGATCGATCGAAACAATCGCCTGCTCATAGCGTCCAAGTTTCCAGAGGGCAGCACCCTTGTTTGACCAAGCTTGGGCAAAATCGGGCTTCAGTTTGGTGGCTCGCTCCAATGCGTCAAACGCTTCAGTCGGTCGATTCAGCTTCAACAGTACTACACCCTGATTATTCCAGGCTTCCGCAAAATTGGGTTTGAGAGTCGTTGCCCGCTGGTAGAGTTTGAGGGCATCCATGGGATTCTGTTGTTTCTGCTCGATGGCACTCCCTTTGCTCCATAAGGCTTCTGGGTAGTTGGGATTGAGGGCAAGAGCTTGATTGCAAGCGGCGATCGCATCATCCGGTTGTTGTACCGAATTCAAGCTGTAGCAGCGTCCCCAGTGAGCTTCTGCCAGTTTCGGATTGAGCGCGATCGCTTGACTATATAGCTCAATCGCTTTCGGAAACTGTCCAGCTTCCCGTGCGCGATCGGCTTGCTTGACCAATTCTCCCACTTGGGGAGCTGCTGGAGAAGGAGCTGATTTCACCGCTGCCGGCACTGAGGCGGGTGCTGATTTGGTAACGGGAGGTGCCGTGGTGGGACTCGGAGACGCTTGGGTACCCACGGGTGAACTCGTAGGAGAAGGGGATGCAGAGGATGGGCTGGCTGTTGGATTGGGATTGGTCGTGGGTGAACTGGCCTCTGTTGGGGATGCAGGCGTTTCACCTGGCGTGGCATCGGGACTCGCGATTGCTGAACTAGCTTCTGTTGGCGACACAGACGGCTCGGCAGGGCTCGAATTAGAACGAGTCGCAGGAGCCTCACGACGATCAACCGTTTGATTCGCAAATTGCGGCGATAAGAAAGTTTTAGTCATCACAAAAGTCGCCCCCACAGCCCCTACAACAGCCAGAATCGACAAAGGAATGATCCGTCGTCTCGGATCGGCTTGAGGTGCAACAGCAGTGGGCACTGAACTGACGGATGAGTGCTGAGGGCGATGGAATTGACCCACAGGAACCGTGGGGTCTGTGTGGGTGTTGCTGGGTTGGGAGTGAGCGGCAGAGGCGGAGGGTAACCAATCTTTGGTTTCCGATTGCTCCATTCCAGACCCACTGGATTCAGTCGTTTGAGGCTGTGGGAGGGGGCTGGTGGGGGCTTGCCCTAAACCCGAACCGGTGAATTCGTTGGGGTTGGCTGAGGATTGCCGTTGTTGCGTCGGCAGTTCTCCTAAATCTTCCGAGAAGGGCGGGGAAATCGGGCCAAACTGCGTTCTGGATGTTGATAGATTCCGCAATGCCACAAGCGCTTCTGCCGCTGTGGGGTAACGGGCACGAAAGTCATAACGCACCATGCGGTCAAGAAACTCCGCGAGTTCAGCACTCACATGGGGAGCGCGATCGCGCCAACTAATTTCCCCCGTCTGATCGTCTTCAGCCAAGTTTCTGGGATGAATCCCCGTCAACATCTGAATCGCAATAATCCCAGCCGAGTAAATATCACTACTAAAGCGGGGATTTCCGCCTAATTGTTCTTTGGGGGTGTAACCTTGAGTGCCAATGGAAATCGTTCTGGTCTGTCCCGTTTGGGGATTAACCATTTGTGTGCTGACTTGCTTGACTGCCCCAAAATCAATCAAGACAATTTTGCCATCCTGACGGCGACGCATCAAGTTGGAAGGCTTGAGGTCGCGGTGAATCACATTTTGCTCATGGACAAAGGCCAAAATAGGCAGCAGGTCTTGCAAAAAGGCAATCACCTGAGTTTCTGACCAAGGTTGTCCTCCCTTAATCTCCTGAGACAGGGGTTCCCCATCAATTAATTCTTGGGCAAGATAGAACTCCTGATTTTCTTCAAAGTGTGCCAATAAGCGGGGAATTTGGTCGTGGTTGCCTAACTGGTAGAGAACTCTAGCTTCTACATCAAACAGGCGGGTTGCTGTTTGAAAACTTTCGGCATCACTAACTTGGGGCTTAAGCTGTTTGACGACACATCGGGGATGATCGGGTAGGTGCAGGTCTTGTGCCAGAAAGGTTTGACCAAACCCACCTGCTCCTAGTTCGCCAATAATTTTGTAGCGTCCGCCTAGGGGCTGATCTGGGTTGGTTCGTTTAAATAAAGTTCTCATCCTTTAATTCCTCTACTCTCAGCCAGCCAAAACTAAGTGAGGAAAGCATTTTGGATGCTCACAAAACTTACAATCACTGACAGAGTTTCAGGGATCAGTTATCTCACTTAATATACACATCCGCTCAGCTTTGAGACGTTTAAATCGATCAATTAGATGCCAACCCGTGTTTTTAGTTTAGGCTACGGGCATGGAAAAATTGAAGCGATCGCCCTTGGGCGGATTTATACGCAGTTGCATTCATACGTAGCACATTGAATTTCTCCGCGTCGGGAGCGTCCCCCTGTCTCCGTGTCTATCTCAACTACTATGTTTGAACGC
>DATNQL010000029.1:0-14602 GCA_036704025.1 Stenomitos sp. | reverse complement strand
CGGGATAAATGGTAGAACGAGTGCGTCTTCTCACCTCTTCTAGAGGCTTTCTGCCCGCCAGCACAGAAACAGATTCAAGTCCAGTCAGCGCAGTTCGCAAACTACGATACATGTCGGGTGGGAGCGTCTGGCGATAATAATCATCCTTGTAGTCGCGGCGGGAGATATCAATTTCCCACACACTAAAGCCATTGGGATAGCCATAGGCAGGGCGTCCAATCAGTCGCCGTCCTTCCCGCATGTAAGGATACTTGGATAAGCCGTGTACCGTGCCCATAGGTGAATCTAAACCCGATAAGAACTTATGATTCGGTTCCGGCTGCTTCACACCTGCGCCGAGTTGAGAGTCCGTATTTCCTGCCACCAACCAGTGGAAATAGCCCTTGGAGATTTCCTCTCCCTTGCGTAACGCATCGGTTCGTAAGCCACCCATCCAGCCTCCGGGTTGCAACTGTCCCGTCGCTTGCAACTGTTCGCGGGTGTAAACCAAGTTATCTTGTGAAGTACCAGGACGGTAGTCGTTTCCCCATGTCCAGTTTTGCATGGAAATATCGCCGGGAGTGGGAGCGGTGTACGTGATGCCACCAAACTTTTTGGTTGCACCCTTCTGGGGACTCCAAATGCGTCGATAGGTGTACACCAACCCAAAGTCTGCCAATCGCTTCAGTTCATAGCTGTAGTAGGGTTCGTACTGAGGATAGAACGAGGGCATCTGATGGGTTTGAGGCTCCTTGGTCGCTTGCATCGCAAAGGTATAGGTAAACCCTTGGGTACAATAGGCATCACCCGTGGCGCTAGAGGAGGAGGGTTCTAGGTAGGAGCGAGGATCGATACCCAAGCGGTAGGGAACGTCCGCTAAAGCTAGCAACTCTCCAGTTTCGGAGGCGTCAACAACGTACCAGTTCGGAGCCTTTCCTTGCGGTTGTCGCTGAGGCACAAAGCGCACGATCGCTTTATCAAAAAGGGATGAATTTTCGTATTTGTACGAATCTTCGAGGGTTTGGGAGAGGGGGAAAGTGTTGAGGGGAGGGGCACTTTTGGTGGGTTTGTGCTGAATGGCGATCGCACTATTAATCCGATCCCCAGTAATATCCAAGTCTTTCACCACCGTGGAGGGGTACCACTTGAGTGTGCCTCTGCCCCGTTTGGCAGCATCTCGTAAAATGCCCTCTAGGATTTTGTCCGCATCGCGAGGAAGAAAGCAGGATTCACTCACCCAGCAATCTCCAGGGTTGAGTTTGCCATAGTAGCGTTTGATGCGCTCTCGCAATTCCAGGTAGCCGCGAGAATAGAAAAGACGCGATCGCTGGGTGGGGCGTTCGTCGAGTGCAGAGGTTCCTTGAGCGGAAATTTGTCCGCCAACCCAGTCGGTAATCTCCGTGAGGCACACCGTTCGCCCTGCCATTAAGCCTTCATAGGCACTCGCCGCACCGGCGAGTCCACCCCCAACGACTAAAATGTCACAGGTTTCTTGTTTATCCGGAGTTCTGGGTGGGGCAGAAAAGGCCGGTGGGGTGAGGGATGTGAGGGAAATTAGGGTAAGAGTCAGTGTTATTCGCTTTCGCTTCATCTTTTGGAGAAATTCAGGTTGTATCAGATGCTAGATTATGTTAGCTCTGTGACGTTACCATCATCCAACAAGTTCATTTTCCCCTCAATCTCCTCTTCATACGGGAGTGAGTCTCTATTAACAACAAATCGATCCTGATTCTTCCCTTATATTTCCTCTGCTTTTTATTGCTGTGATTGCTCCAGAAAGAAGCCTCATATCGATCGTTTCATACCTCTCCATTGGTAAAAGTGTAACCAACAACACCGAGATGAACCTATAGCCAAACATACCTAAAGGGAGAGGTAGTTAATTAAGGGATGGAAGCACATGGAAGGAAGATAAAAAATAGTTAGACAGGCCAATCATGATGAAAAAAGTTATAGCAACCACAGCTTTGATGACATTTGGAGTTATTGCCGCTTTGGGTAATTCGGCTTTAGCTCAGTCAAACCAACCCACGACTCAGCCCAACCCCATAAACCGACCCGCCAATCGCTCCAACTCCAGCCAATTAAGTAGCTTTGACGCACAGTTTATGGCTCAAGCCGCTCGAAGTAACCTAGCGGAAGTAGCACTGAGTCAACTAGCATTGCGACGGGCTAGTAGTAACGAAGTGAAGCAGTATGCACAGCAGATGATTCGAGATCACTCGCAGGCAAACGCTCGACTTGCCCAATTGGCACAGCAGAAGCGTGTCACACTGCCCACACAGTTGGATGCTCAACATCAAGCCATTAGATCACAACTTGAACAGCTATCTGGCGAGCGTTTCGATCAAGAATATATGAGAGCGATGGAGAACGATCATGCTCAGGCCGCCATGCTGTTCCAAAACGGCGCTCGGCAGGCTCAAAACCGGGATGTGAGCGCTTATGCTAGCAATACGCTGCCTAAGATCCAAGGTCATTTGCAAATGGCTCGTACCATGACAGGTAACACCTCAGCTCAAAATCAGAATTAAAAGCATTTTTTGGTGCTTTGCCTTGGGATTTATGCAACCCTTACAGCAAACGAAAAACAAACGGATAACGGTAGGGTTGATTGGGATAACCGAGAACTTTCACAATTGCAATAATGGGCATCACAAAGCTGATAATCCCTAAAATAATCAGGAGTGGAATCCCAATAAAAATCAAAATTAATAAGGCAGAGATGACAGCATAGATATAAAGATTGATGTGAAAATTGAGGGATTCTTTGGCATTCTCTTTAACAATTGGGTCTTCATTGGTTAATAAAATAGCAATGGGTATGCCAATTGACACAATGGTAGAACTAAAAAAGATCGCTCCATGACAGATTGCCGATAAAAGCTTGCGTTGATCCCCCGAGTTGTCCATACCGCTACCCCCATCCGTTGAGTTTTGTGGTCGATACTTCGATGGTAGAGGATTGAAAGTGAGTGTTGCCATCAATCTTGAGAAGCAGTGCCCATCAATAAGCTGCGGCGCATCTAAATTAGATATAAAAATTTTTGAAAGGGGTGTGGGGTGTAGGGTGTGGGGTGTGAAGGTATACAAATTAAATGCTTAACAGCTTAGCCCTACAATTCATGGTGTTTGCGGGTGTTCAATAATAACCCGACAATAGCTGCTAACCCCAACAAAACTTTAGTCAACCAATCTCCCCAACGCACATAGGGTGTTTCCGTCTGCCGTCGATAAATGGTTTCTGCGTGAGTTTCATAAGTATTAATCCCAGACATCCACAGGGTTCTGCCATGAGGGTCTACAATAGCCGAATAGCCAGTGTTTGTGGCACGCACAGCCCATCTGTCGGTTTCGATCGCTCGCATCACATCCTGAGCATGGTGCTGAGCTGGCATTTCGGAGCTGTAATGGGCATCATTGGAAGAACTCAAAATAAATTCACCCCCAGCCGCCGCTTGACGCCGGAAATGTTCCGCAAAGGCTGACTCGTAACAAATTCCTGCGATCGCACGACCAAAGGGTGTCTCAAATAGCTGGGTTGGTGAACCCGCAACGAGGTGAGCATTCAGGGGAGAAAGCCGATCAATCAAACCCCCTAAAACAGACTCAAAGGGAATATATTCCCCCAACGGCACTAACTTGGCTTTGTCATAACGGCTGAATGTCTCGCCGTTACCCATAATCGTAAACAGACTGTTCGTATAGCTACGTCCTCGCTCACCAAAAGCTCCCACCCATGCCACCACACCCTGATCCAAAATAGCCGAGTAGAAGTCTTGACGTTTCAAGTCACTCAAAAAAAAGGGTAAAGCCCCTTCTGGCGTCAATACCGCATCCACGTCCTGATTGACTAATCTCAGATAGCCATTTGTGTATCTTTCCAGAGCACGACGCTTTCCTTCGGTGAACAGTTTGATCGTGTTGCCGATGTTACCTTGAACAATCCCAACCTTTAAAGCGGCTTCTTGGGGTTGAATTAAGGGGCGACTTTCCAGTCCAAAACCAATCAGGTGCAAGACAATCAAGAATCCAGTTGCCATACCGAGAAGGGTTGCAGGTTGTAGGTGAGAACGTTCAACAGGGGATGTTACCCCGTCTCGCTGCGCTAACAACCTTCTAGCGTTCAACTCTTGAGCATCCCTTCGGTGTTGATCGCTAATCCACGCTTCGGCAACTAAACCATTCACCGCCACAATTGCCGCCGTCACGGTCGCAGGGCCAGACAACTGTCCCAGGTGTAAAATTACTAAGTTATGGGGACTCTGGGTATAAGACAAGGAAGTCCACCACAGGGAGCCAGCACTCCAGATTGCTTCCAAGCTGCACCAGAGGGCTGTGCCAATCAGAACGCGAACCAAGGCTGAGATTCTAAGCTTTTGATGAATCCAAAATAACAAGGCTGCCCAAATCGCGACTAAGGCAGCCCCCCAAAGGGTGATGAACGTCCAACAAAAAATGGCGATCGCTAAACTGGCTAGCCACGGCACTCCCATCCAAGTCATTGGGTGAATGCCAGTAATCCAAAATAAGGCTAATCCGTGATAGCCAATCCCCCAGACTAAACCCGACAACACACTTTCACGAACACTCTGAGCCTTGACAACCCAAAACCATAGGGGCACCAGCGCTATCCACGCTAACGGCCAAGCCTCTACTGGTGCAGGGGTTAGCCCCATCAAAATACCGCCCAGTAAGGGCACCAGGAAACGAGAGGCTGAAGAGAATTGCTTTGAAGGTTTCATTGCAAATCAATGTCAAGGGTTGTGGCTTGACACAATAGAGACACAAAATACAAGGCGCTAATACCGTTTCCTTTTAAGGCTGATACACAAGTAGCTTAGGAGGAGCTGGGGGAGCTGGGGGAGTTATTTGTATCAGAAATTTTGTGAAATGGTATAACTTGCAACGGCAGGGGGGTGACTGCCGATTGTTGTAGGGGCAGGATCATATCGTGCCCCTACCTTCCAACGAAATCGAGCGATCTTACAACGACTCCTCCAGTGCTTCGACTTCCTCCTCTTCACCGGATAGAGGTACTAAGGCAACTGCTGCGATCGCATCATCGTCATCCAGTCGCTGCACTCTCACCCCTGTTGCCATCCGGGACTGGGGCGAAATAGCATTAATCGCCTGACGAATGATAATCCCTCGACTCGTGATGATCATCAATTCATCCCCTTCATTCACCACCCGTAACGCGGCCAATTTGTCTTTGGGCAAACGGAACTTCGTCGCGAGGATTCCCATCCCCGCCCGATTCTGCAACCGGAACTGAGACACAGGCACCCGCTTACCATAGCCGCCCATCGTGACCACAAGTACCCAAGGGCCTTGACCTGCGGTTACGACCAACTCCTGCTCTTCGGCAACGGTTTCGTTGACAGTCTCGCTCACCTCATTCAGGTCTTCAACGTCTTCTTCAACGGTGGCATCAATCGCGCTTGCCATCTGGGCGACAACCTGACCTGGGATAATATCCATGCTGATCAACTCATCTTGAGCGCGCAGCTTCATGGCTTTAACACCCCTTGTGGCACGACCGAGGGGACGCAGTTGGTCGTTATCCGTCTTGAAGTGAATCGCCATCCCTTGACGCGACCCAATGATGATGCTATCGGCTTCCGTGGCGCGTTGTACCCACCGTAACTGATCGCCTTCTTCCAGGGAAATGGCAATCAATCCATTCGCCCGGATATTACTGAAGGCATCCAAGGCTGTTTTCTTGATGTAACCTTTGCGGGTTAACATCACCAGATATTCATGGTCGGTGAACTCCGAAACCGGCACAATGGAGGTGATTTTTTCCTCACGGGGAATCGGCAGCAACTGGACAATGGGAACACCTCGTGCCGTGCGCGAAGCAGCGGGAATGTGGTATGCCTTGAGGCAGTAGGTGACGCCGCGCTCACTAAAGAACAGAATGCTGTCGTGGTCGCAACAAGTCAGGAAATGCTCAACCCCGTCATCCTCTTTCATCCGGGTGCCTGCCTTGCCGCGAGTAGCTCTGGCTTGGGCGCTAAATTCGTTTACAGCCATCCGCTTGATGTAACCTTGCTCGGTGAGCAGAATTACCGCTTTCTCATTGGCAATGAGGTCGGTGTCATCAATCTCACCTTCCATCGGTTGAATGACGGTACGGCGTGGCGTGGCATGGGTCGCTTTGAGCTGATTAACTTCTGTTTCAATAATTTCCAGAATGCGACTTCGGCGGGCGAGGATATCTTCTAAGTCGGCAATTCTCGCTTGTAATTCCTCGTGTTCCGCTTGAATCTTATCCGCTTCCAGAGCGGTTAGGCGTCGCAGTTGCATTTGCAGAATGGCGTCGGCCTGGGCTTCGGAAAGTCCGTAGACTTGGATTAACTCGGCTTTGGCTGTAGGCGCATCAGCGGCATGGCGGATCAGTTGAATAATCTGATCTAGATTGCCCAGAGCAATCAATAATCCTTGGAGGATGTGGTCTCGTTCTTGGGCTTTTCGTAGTTCGTATTGAGTCCGCCGGGTAATCGTCTCAATCCGGAAATCCAAGAAGACGCTCAAGAACTTCTTGAGGCTCAAAAGCTGGGGTTCATTGTTCACCAACGCCAGCATATTCGCCCCAAAGTTCATTTGGATGGGCGTCTGTTTGTAGAGGTTGTTGAGAACAACACGAGGATAAGAATCCCGCTTGAGTTCAATGACGATTCGCATCCCGTCGCGATCGCTTTCATCCCGAATATCGGAAATGCCCTCAATCCGCTTGTCGTTGACCATTTCCGCAATCTTCTCGATCAGCGCTGCTTTATTGGTTTGGTAAGGCAGCTCTGTGATAATGATCGCTTCTCGATCAGGACGCCCACGATGTTCAATGGTTTCAATTTGGGCGACGCCCCGCATCGTGATGGAACCGCGACCGGTGGTAAAGGCTTCTTTAATACCAGTAGTGCCCAGAATTTGTCCCCCTGTAGGAAAATCAGGGCCAGGGATATACCGCATTAACTCCAAATCCGTCAGATCGGGATTATGAATTAATGCCACCACGCCATCAATCAACTCTCCCAGGTTATGAGGGGGGATATTGGTTGCCATCCCCACGGCAATTCCACTGGAACCATTGAGCAGTAACTGCGGGATACGGGCGGGTAAGACGGTGGGTTCTTGCTGGGAACCGTCAAAGTTATCGATGAAGTCTACGGTTTCTGACTCAATATCCCGCAGCATGGAGTCTGTGGATATGGGGCGCAAGCGACACTCGGTGTAACGCATGGCGGCTGGTGGGTCGTTGTCCACCGAACCAAAGTTACCGTGCCCGTCGATCAGGGGCGATCGCATAGAGAAATCCTGAGCCATCCGCACTAAGGCGTCATAAACGGCTGTATCTCCATGAGGGTGATACTTACCCAACACTTCTCCCACCACACGGGCGCATTTCCGAAACGGGCGGTCTGGTGTAAGACCCAGCTCATGCATGGCATACAGAATCCGCCGATGTACTGGCTTGAGTCCATCCCTAGCATCCGGCAGCGCCCGACCTACAATCACGCTCATCGCGTATTCTAGGTAAGACTGTTGCATCTCGTTCCGCAGATTTGTCGGGACAATTCGCTCCTGGGAGGTACTCATAGAACGAAAAACTCCATTAAAATTAAAGAAAATGGCAGCAAAATAAAGAAAAGCTGCAAAAAATGCCACTTTTCAAGCATAGAGTTGCCAAATATTGCTACTTTCTTTTAAAATTTTAACACAATTCGGGACTCTCAGGCGGTGCCGCTGGGAGTCGAGGGCCATGCAAGGAGGGTGTGGTCATCAGTGGTTAGTTGAGGCTGAAACGGGGACGCGGGGACACGGAGACATGGAGAGATTTTCTGAACATCACCAACTCGTTTTGACCGCACCCATGCAAGGACGACCCATTAAAAAATAAAACCCGCGTTACTTTCTGAGAACTTTAGTACGGTTTTGAGATATTTTGGGAGATTAGGAATTAAAGTAAGATTGCAGGGCACCCGCAAAGCGCGAACACGTTAATTTCGCTCCGGAGAAAATAGCCAAAATGGAAACAGCCATTGCATTGATTGCCTTTTTCATTATCACGACTCTTGTGATGCCAAATCTTCTGTCCAAGGAAATTATCCTGGGATTGGTCGTCTTGGGCATCATTGCTATTGCACAGCCTACGCTCTTAAATCGAGAACAAGTGATTGCGTTAGTTGCGTTTGGCATCCTGTTTAGTCTGATCATTCCCGAACTGATGAAAGGGAAGTAATCTCTCCTGGCATTTGGCATCCTCGTGCAGGATAGCGGAAATAACTATCCAGTTGAAAAAGGTTAAAACGCTTACTGTACAAACTTTCTTTCCTTCTGCCTTCTGCCTTCTTGTACGAGTCAGTCTGAGTGATTTCTGAGTGGATAACACAATAGCCTGAGGAGCGAGGTTCCTACAGGCTCAATTTGTGATCGGGGACTACAGGGGCAGGAAACGCCAGCCTTCTGGCTGTTAGAGCGACGGCTGAAATTTCAACACTCTAGACTTCGGACTGAGACTTGAGTTGTGAGGTAATGAGAGGTACTTTAGGGGCTAGAAAAAACCCAACTAAGCTGGCAAAGAGAATTGGCGTTAAAGGACTGACATTGGTCAGTTTCGTGAGGAGTAAGGTCGTACTAATGGGTGTGCGTGTTACGGAGGCATTCAACGCTGCCATGGTGCAGATCATCGCCAAAGCCGGATTCATTCCTGGGATCAAAGCGGCGATTGCCTTACCCAGACAGGCACCCGTGAAAAAGATGGGAATAATAAACCCGCCGTGCCAGCCTCCTGTCACGGTAAGGCTAATTGTCGCCATTTTGGCAAACGCTAAACCCAACAGGAAGAAAACAGGAAAGGAACCATCGAGAACCGCTTCTAATTCCTGGTGCCCAAAATAACGGGTGAGAGGCAAAACAGCCGCAAACCCCCCCAATCCTAAGCCTGCCACAGTGGTTCGCACATAAATGGGTCCGGGAATCTTAGCCAATAGGCGATCGCACCCACGAAAAATAGCCATAAAAATCCATCCGGCTATGGCTCCAACGATACCGAACACAATCGCCAGAGCAAAATCATCAATGTTATTGAGGGTGTAATGAGGAAAATGCCAGGTGGGTGCAATTCCGAGTTTGGTAATGGCAGCAAAAACTAAATAACTCGCGCAACTAGAGACAATCGCCGGTAGAAAAGCTTCGTAATACTCCACAACGTGCTGGTGATGTAGAATCTCTAGGGCAAACATGGCACCACCCAAAGGTGCGCCAAAAAGAGCCGTAAATCCTCCTGCCATTGCCGCTAGACTCATCGATCGCAAGTCCTCACCGTTGAGATTGAGGCGATCGGCAAACCAAGTGCCAAAAGAGCCAGTAACTTGCACTAAAGGGGCTTCTGGGCCGGCACTTCCACCAGCGGAGATACTCACTAAAGAAGCGAGGAGCATGGACGGATTTTTACGCGCATCCAAGCGTCCGCCGCGAAAGTGGATATTATCGACAATGACGGCAATTTCACCGGGATTTCCCAGAAAGTATATAACAAGACCAATCACTAATCCGGCTAGCGGCATCACGATTAATAGGCTGGGGCCGTTAACCTGTTCTAGAGCGTGGGTGAGCAGTTCCAGAATATTCCAGTACAACCCAGCGAAAAGACCGCAAGCAGTACCCACAACCGCCCAGCGTATCACCCAGCGTGACAGCATGAGCGGATTACGCTTGACAAGGCCAAAGAGTTGAGGGAATGTCCAACGGTGAGAGGGTTCAGTAGGCTGAGGCTTTTGAGGTAGCACTGCTTGTTCCCCGATTTAAAGAAGTGAAGCAAAAGATACAGAATGTATATATTCTTAATGCTACAGGTTTTACCTCAAAAAGCTAGGGATGAGTTGGGTTAGAATACTGAACACTAGTGCTGGACTAGCAGGGAGTATCTACTTGTTCGCAAGCCCCAATACTCACCCAGCTAGTGGAACCGTCCGCCCAGTGTTCTTTTTTCCAGATGGGGGCATTATGTTTTAAGGTATCGATCGCATAATTGCAGGCGGCAAACGCTTCTGAACGATGGGGACAGCCTACCGCGACGATAACGCTAATCTCACCAATTTGTAACCGTCCGGTGCGATGGTGAATCACCACACGATTGACATCGCTCCACTTGTTGCGGATATCATGGGCGATCGTCTTGAAGACTTGCACCGCCATCGGTTCATAAGCCTGATATTCTAGGGCGACAACGGGCTTACCATCGGTTTGATTGCGAACCGTACCACTCATCACTACAACCGCCCCATTGGCTGGATCATCGGCAAGAGCATAGATCTCGGCTAAGGATAAGGGTGCAAAAGTAATCGAAAAACTATCTTGAGTATGTTGTTGAGTGGGAGAGACAACAGACATGGTTAATCCTAAATTTATGCAATGTTTCTGAGTCACTCTTTGTGTAGCTCAGCCCGATTGTGCTGACTGGCTGATGGCTGAAATATACTGAAGAGTACCAGGGTTTAAATATGACATTTAAATCATACCTATTACGGGTTCCGAACTCAGAAAATAAGCTTCAATCGAATGAAAGCTCCCCTGCCTGCTCATGAAACAGCTAGACTTGAAGCTCTTGGTCAATACAACATTCTCGACACAGCGCCTGAAGAGAAATTTGATGATTTCACCTGTTTAGCTGTACAAATTTGTGAAACGCCAATTGCTCTGATCACGCTGATTGATCATCATCGTCAATGGGTGAAATCAAAAATTGGTTGGAGCATTCCAGAAACAAGCCGTGAAATTTCTTTTTGCGCCCATACGATCCTAGGAAATGAAGTCTTCATTGTCCCCAATACTTGGGCTGATGAACGGTTTGTCACTAACCCTTTAGTCACGGCTGAGCCTCACATTCGATTTTATGCCGGCGCACCTCTAATGACGGCGAGTGGCTATGCTCTGGGTACACTTTGTGTTATGGACTACGTACCACGAGAACTGAGTCCCCAGCAGTTGAAAGCCTTACAAACTTTAAGCCGCCAAGTGATGACGCAACTGGAACTCAGACGCACCGTAGCCGAATTGGCGCAAACTCAGCAACAGAGCCAGCAACTCACAACGTTGACTCGTGATATTACACAGTATCAGCAAGATCAGCAAGCACAAGAAGAGCGTAATGCCTTACAAGGAGAGGGAGCTTTGCAACGCTTCTTCAACCTATCTCTTGATTTACTCTGCATAGCAGGTTTGGATGGCTATTTTAAACACTTAAATCCAGCCTGTGAAAAAACCCTAGGATACAGCCGTCAAGAACTGCAAAGCCAACCGTTCCTCAATTTTGTTCATCCGGACGATAAAGCCGCAACTCTCGCCGAAGTGCAGAAGCTGACGACCGGCGCACCCACGATCTACTTAGAGAATCGCTATTGCTGTAAAAATGGTTCTTACAAGTGGCTTGCTTGGACAGCCTTTCCCCATATTCAAGATGGTTTGCTCTATTGTGTAGCCCGCGACATTACCCAACTCAAGCAAGCTGAGCAAGAGCGGCTTCAACTGTTGCACAGCGAGCAGGCAGCACGGAATCAGATGACACAAATTCTAGAAAGTATCACCGATGCCTTCTTGGCGTTAGATGATCAATGGCGATTTACCTATGTTAATCAGCAAGCCGAACGCCTGTTACAAAGAAAGCGATCAGAACTTTTGAGGCAATGCATCTGGAATGAGTTTCCGGAAGCTGTCACATCCCTGTTTTATGAAGAGTATCACCGAGCCGTCACAGAAGAAGTTAGCGTTGAATTTGAAGCCTTTTATCCTCCCCTCAAGACTTGGTTCTCTGTCCATGCCTACCCTGGAGAGCAAGGATTATCCGTTTATTTTGAGGATATCAACGAGCGGAAACACGCAGAGGAAGCATTACGAAGTTCAGAGGAACGCTATCGGCTGTTGTTTGAAAACAATCCTCATCCGATGTGGGTGAATGACCTGGAAACGTTAGCGATTTTAGCCGTAAATGAAGCGGCGATTCATCATTACGGGTACTCGCGAGAGGAATTTCTCGCCATGACGATCGCGGATATTCGTCCTGCCGCCGACATTCCAGCTTTACTGGAAAACATCGCTCAAGTTACTCCTGGACTCAACAAAAAAGGGGTATGGAGACATCGGAAGAAGGATGGCTCTTTGATTGAGGTGGAAATTACCACCTACAGTCTCACTTTTGTCGGTAGACACGCTCAACTGGTTCTCGCGAACGATGTCACGGAACGCCGACAAGCCGAGAAGGCTCTGATCGAAACGACTCAGTTCCAACGTGCGATCTTAGACAGTGCCAACTACGCGATTATTTCCACTACCCCCGATGGCATCATTCGCACCTTCAATGCGGCAGCTCAGCGTCTTTTGGGTTATACCGCAGAAGAAGTGGTGGGTAAACTTACGCCTCTGGTGATCCACGATGATGCAGAAGTGGTGCAACGGGCGCAAGAATTAACGGAGGAACTGGGATTTCTGATTGAACCGGGGTTTGAATCTTTTGTCGCCAAAACTCGGTTGGGGAAAATCGATGAACGCGAATGGACTTACATCCGTAAAGATGGTTCGCGCTTTCCCGTATTGCTGTCCATCACGGCTGTGCGGGATTTAGAGGGTAACATTACCGGATTTTTGGGCATTGGTCATGACATTACGGAACGCCAGCAGGCGGAAGCAGAGTTACAGCGTCAGCATCGGCGATCGCAACTGTTTACCGAAATTACACTGAAGATTCGTCAATCCTTACAGCTAGAAGACATCCTGCAAACCACTGTCACAGAGGTGCAAAAAATTCTTCAGGTGGATCGGGTGTTACTTTATCGGGTGTGGCCTAATGGTACAGGCTGTACGGTAACAGAGGCGGTTAAGCCTGGATGGCCGGCCATTCTCGGTATGTCTTTTGCGGAAGAAGTGTTTCCTTTAAAGTACCAGGAACTCTATCGACAGGGTCAGGTTCGTGCGATCGCGGATGTGGAACAAGCCTATGCTGAAATGACGCCTTGCTTGTTGGAATTTCTCCATCCTTGGGGTGTAAAGGCCAAGTTAGTCGTACCCATTTTGCTCTCTGGAAAACTCTGGGGTTTGTTGATTGCTCATCATTGTACCCGTCCCAGACCGTGGACGAGTTTTGAAACCGAACTGTTGCAACAGTTATCCGAGCAAATTGGCCTCGCGTTGGCTCAAGCTCAACTCTTGGAACGAGAAACCCGCCAGCGATTGGAACTGGCACGCTCCAATGCAGAACTGCAAGAATTTGCCTATGTGGCTTCCCACGACTTGCAAGAGCCGTTACGCAAAATTCAGGCATTTGGTGATCGGCTTAAGGTCAAGTATAGTGAGGTGTTAACCGAGCAAGGGCGCGATTACCTGCAACGGATGCAAAATGCTGCCGAACGAATGCAAGCTTTGATCAATGACTTGCTGACTCTTTCGCGGGTAACAACTAGGGCGCAGCCTTTTGTGACGACGAATCTAAGGCAGGTGGTACAAGACGTTTTATCCGATTTAGAAGTTAGCATTCAGCAGGCAGCGGGACACATTGAGGTCGGTGAACTCCCTATCCTAGAAGCCGATCCCATCCAAATGCGTCAGTTGTTGCAAAACCTCATCGGCAATGCCCTAAAATTTTACCGAAAAGAGGAACCTCCCGTTATTAAAATTTATAGCCGACCGCTAACCGATTGGGAACAGCAACCCACCCAGGGGATTAATAAAATGGAACGTTGTCAAATTTTTATTGAAGACAACGGTATTGGATTTGATGAAAAATATCTTGACCGCATTTTTAATGCTTTCCAACGCCTGCACGGTCGTAGTGAATACGAAGGAACTGGCATGGGTTTAGCCATCTGTCGTAAGATTGTTGAACGTCATGACGGCTATATTACGGCTCAAAGCTTACCCGAGCATGGGGCGACCTTCATCATAACACTACCCCTCCAACAACGTCAAGGAGATCGGGCCAAGTGAAAGGACGGCGACACCCTGTAACAATTTTGATGGCAGATGATGATCCAGATGATTGCATGTTAGCCAGAGAAGCCTTGGCTGAAAGCCGCTTAGCCAATGATTTGCACTTTGTCAGTGATGGCGAAGAACTGATGGATTATCTCTACCAACGTGGCAAATATTCAATTCCGGGCAGTGCGCCGCGTCCCAGTCTCATCCTGCTAGACCTGAACATGCCGAAAAAAGATGGACGTGAGGTACTCAACGAACTGAAATCAGACCCGCATTTGCGACAAATTCCCGTTTTAGTCCTGACCACCTCGCAGGCGGAAGAAGATATTCTTCGGAGTTATTACCTGGGCGCGAACTCTTACATTACTAAGCCTGTGACGTTTAGCTCCTTAATTGAAGTGATGCAGACCTTAAGTAAATACTGGTTTGAAATTGTTGAACTGCCCTCCCAAGAGGGTGGAGACTGGATAGGGGGTGGGTAATGGAATGGGTAATGGGTAATGGGTAATGGGTAATGGGTAATGGGTAATGGGTAATGGGTAATGGGTAATGGGTAATGCGAACTAGTATCTTTGAGCGGAATAATGTAAAAATACTGGGTGATGGTAGTAAAACCATAATTTTTGCCCACGGCTTTGGCTCCGACCAA
>DATNQL010000028.1:0-3379 GCA_036704025.1 Stenomitos sp. | reverse complement strand
ATATCATGTCCGGTTAAACACCCATCGTTAGGATTGACGCGGGGACACGGGGACACGGGGACGCGGAGAGTTTTTATTATGGGTAATTAGACGGACAGGATATCAGAGTCTGGACTGTAAAGATCATCGGGGACACCGCGTTGAAGCGGCAGTACCAGAGCCAGCCGCGATCGAGCCAAGAATAGACTCGTTCTATTAGCGCTCGATCGTTTGATATTGCCGATGATAAGAGGTATAGGAGTCCGGCATGTATCCCTTAATCCCATTAGCAACAACACCCAGAACTGAAGCCCCGGAAATTTTTAAGCCATCCAACGATTTGGTGAGTAAAGAACGGTCGGTCTTCTGGAGTCCAACCACCAGAACAATACCATCGGTATTGGCGGCTAAAATGTTGCCGTCCGCTAGACCCAACAGGGGAGGAGTGTCATAAATCACCAAATCGAAAAAGGCTTGAAATTGCTCCATCAGATATTGCATCTTGGCGGAGGAGAGGAGTTTGATTGAGTCGGAGGTCGGCTGACCGGCCGTGAGGACAAACAAATTTTCCTCCACCGAGGAGCGTACAATCGCATCATTCAAGCTTAAATCTGTGGTGATCACATCGGTGAGTCCCTGCTCGTTCGGCAACCCTAAGCGGAGATGGAGTTGAGGACGACGCAGGTCGGCATCGACGAGCAAAACACGCTGCCCAATGGAAGCGGCGGTTTGCGCTAGGTGGATAGCCACCGTAGACTTCCCATCACCCGGAACCGCAGAACCAATCACTACCGAGTGAATCGGTTTACGAGCGCTGAGGAGACGGATATTGGTATAGAAGGAGCGGAATGCCTCTAGAAAGGCCGCAGAGCGATCATCGTGAGCGGATGCCGCAAAAGGAAGTAAGGCATGAGAACTGACTTCCTCCATAAAGGCGGGAGCCAGTCTGGAGGTTTTTCGATCCAGTTTCTTGAGTTTTCTGGCAAAGGGAATCACCCCCAACAAGCGCAGTCGGGTTGCCGCTTTGATTTCGTCAGGAGTATGAAAGACGGTATGCAGAATTTCGACAATGAAACCGATCCCGATTCCCAGGAGCAAACTCAAAACCCCAGCGATCGCTAATTCTCGCTTGGTTTTCTTCGCCGAAGCTGGGATCAATTGTCCGTTTCTGTTTCGGGGTAGTTCGGGAGCCGCAATAATTTGCCAAGGGGTTTTCCGTTGGGAGGCATCTAATTGTAAGGTTTCCCGCTTCTCTAAAAATTGCTTGAGGCTATCGGTCGCCACCTGTAGTTCCCGTTGGAGATCGGTGTACTGACGGATTACCGCAGGAAAGACTCTGATTTTTTCATTAATGCGGCTTTCTGCTTCTGCCAAGGAGCGATCGCGAGCCTCTAATTCTCGGATGCGGCTCGCCACATTATCAAGACTTTTTTGGGCTTCTCGAGTCAAGAGCGCCCGTAAATTCTGCTGCTTTTCTTGTAAATCTAGAATCGGTGGACTATCTTCTCGAAACTGAGAGGACTGAAGCGCAATTTCTGCTTCAACCTTTTGTAGCTCTCCAATCAGTCTTTCGTAAGCACCGACCTGAGTCGTTTCATTAGTCAAAACAGAAGTGGTATCGCCTTCACTGAGCTGTCTTTGTCGAGTGGAAAAAGCGGCTTTTGCCTGTGCTAATTGGGCTTGAAGATCCACCCGCTGTGACTTCAGATATTGCGCTTGCTCGGTCAGAGATCTTCCCGTTGTTTCTGGCTCACTGAGGGTATATTGCTGCCGAAGTTTTTGCAGTTGGGCTTGCAGGTTATCCACTCGCTTCTGGAGAGTCGGCAATTGGTCATCAATATATTGAACACCTTGACGCAAGCTGTTGACGCGCTCATCAACACTATAATTTAAATAGGTTTTTGCGAGTTGATCTAAAACATATTTAATTTTATTGCCATCTTGATCGTGATAAGCAACATTTAAAATTTTGGTACCTTGTTGTTTCCCATCTTTGTCATAACTAACACGGGAAATTTCTAGCTGCTCCATGAGTGAGTTGTAAGAAATATCGGGATATCGAACTTGCAACTCTTTAACAACAGGCTCCATCAATTTCGGACTTCTTAACACCCGAATTTGAGTTTCATAATCCATCAAATCTGAATTTTCAATTCCCACACGAGAGGCTTCTGCCACACCCGTATTAACCCCGGTTTGCGCCGATAAAGATAATTTAGCCAGCCGACCTTCTGCCGTAATCGGTTCCACCAGAACACTAAAAGCTCCTTTATAAGTAGGGGGAGTTTTTTTGGCTTGCCAAATGATATAGCCGCCCGCGATTCCGCCCAAAGCGATGGCCGCTGCTGCCATGACTGGCGCTCTGCGACGCACCACTGCAAATAGCCACGCTAAATCCAGAGTATTGCCATCTCCTGGTTCCAGCTCTTGGATATCGCTTCGAGACCGAGGCTCTGGTAAGTTTCCCCCTGGCCTTTGTGAAAACCTTTGATAATCGTGTTCGGTATCCATATTTTTTCACATCCCTGGCAACAAAGGCTGATTCTAATTATCTAATTCCTAGGATCGAAAACAAGGTAATAATCCCAGCACCAGGACTTAAGAATAAATTCAAAGCATCCGCAACCCTGGCAGTATTAGAGCGGCTTACCACAACTATATCGTTATCGCGAAGGATAGGATTGTTTGGGGCATTCGCGCCTTGAGCGAAATCAACGGCTACGTTCTCCCGAGAAATGGTGCCATTGGGGTTAAGGCGAATCAGTTCGACATTACTTCGGCGTGCGCGGCTATCATTAAATCCGCCCACATTCATAATCGCCTGATTCAAGGTTGTGTTGGGTGGGATTTGCACCGTCGCAGGCGCTTTGACTTCTCCCACCACACTCACTCGAATGGTGTCCGGAGAGAAGCGAGCTTGTGCTAATTCAACCGCTTCCGCTGGGGGGATTTCTGTGGCCTTGGGCACCACAACCGTATCTCCCTCTTGCAAGATGGCATCCTGGCTAAAGTCTCCATTCTGCAACAGTTGCCACAGGTTAACCGTAATGATTTGTTCCGGCCCGGTGTTGCTCAAACGACGAATCTGGATGTTGCGAATATCGGCTAAGGGTCTAATTCCCTGTGCCTGTTGGAGGGCAAGGGTTACCGTGGGTAAGCCACCAATGATTCCGGCTCGGTCTGTGGCAGTTCCAATCAGAATATAAGAACCTGGGCGCTTCACTTCGCCCACAACAGCCACAGTCCGTGCGCGATTGGGATCAGCCGCAAAGCTAGCGGTGGCTAATTGCCGGGTTTGAGCTAGGTTGACAGCGGTTACAGTGGGGATAAAAATGGTATCTCCATCCCGTAAAGTTAAATCTTGAGTGCGATCGCCGGTTTGCAACAAATTCTGAAAATC
>DATNQL010000027.1:0-15923 GCA_036704025.1 Stenomitos sp. | reverse complement strand
TATCACCGAAGCCAGCACCGGCTCCACTGACACCGGCTTCACCGAAGCGGTCATAACGGGCGCGGGTTTCTGGTTCTGAGAGAACTTCGTAAGCGCGATTAATCTCTTTAAAGCGCTCTTCAGCCCCTGGCTCCTTGTTGACATCCGGGTGATACTTCCGGGCAAGGCGGCGGTAAGCACGTTTTATTTCCTCTTTGTCGGCGTCACGAGAGACACCTAGAATGTCATAGTAGTCAGGCATAGAGCGCTGAGCGGTGTTTTGTTACTTTATAGGGGCGGTGGAATTATAAGGTGGGTAATTGGAGTAAAGTCACGAATGATTTATTCACAGCTTACCCATCTATCCATTGTCTAGCAGAAAAACAGTGCAAGCGCTACCTTTTAGGAGCGTCTCTTAGTCAACTGCCTCGTAGTCAGCGGTTACGGTTTCCTCGTCGAAGTTGAGAATCAAGTCGTCTTCTTCGCTTTTCGTCGGGGATTCAAACGGTTCGCTAAATTCTGGCGTTGAAGATACCTCCTCGGTCTGTACAAATTCTTCGACATCGACACTGGGTGAAGCTTGTTGATAGACGGCGGCACCAATGGCAAACAACGTTTGTTGAAAATCCTCCAGCCGTTGTTTCACTTCCTCAATACTAATGGAGGAATCTGCCATTGCCTGTTGCAGCTCCTGCTTCTTCTCTTCTCCTTGAACTTTGAGTTCTTCGCGAACCAAGTCGCCGCTTTCTTTCAAGGTGCCTTCGTAACTGTAGAATAGGCTATCGGCTTGGTTCTTGAGTTCAACCAATTGGATGCGGCGACGGTCTTCTTCGGCATATTTTTCTGCCTCAACGCGCATCCGTTCTACTTCACTGGCACTCAATCCGCCAGTATTCGTAATCCGGATTCTTTGTTCTTTACCCGTCCCTTTGTCGGCGGCTGAAACTTGCAGAATCCCGTTAACATCAATTTCAAACGAGACTTCGATTTGAGGTACACCCCTGGGGGCGGGGGGAATACCGGTGAGCAGAAACTTGCCCAGGCTCTTGTTGTCCCTTGCCATCGCCCGTTCACCCTGTAGCACATGAATTTCTACAGAAGTTTGACCATCCGTCGCCGTGGAAAAAACCTGAGACTTACTGGTGGGAATGGTCGTGTTGCGATCAATAATTTTTGTAAATACTTCGCCTAATGTCTCAATTCCTAACGAGAGAGGGGTGACATCCAGAAGCAGTAAGTCCTCCACTTCGCCCCCTAAGACACCCCCCTGAATGGCAGCGCCTAGTGCAACCGCTTCATCGGGGTTAACTGACTTATCGGGTGTCCTGCCCCCAAAAAACTTCTTAATCGCCTCCTGTACGGCTGGGATACGGGTGGAACCGCCCACTAACAGGATGCGATCAATATCATCGGGCTTCAGTTCAGAGTCTTTCAGGGCTTGAGTGACAGGTTCAATGGTGCCTGTAATCAGTTCGCTCGCCAGTTCTTCAAACTTAGAGCGCGATAACTCCATCTCTAAGTGCTTGGGACCTGTCTCATCGGCTGTGATAAAGGGCAGGTTAATCGAGGTTGAAAGCATACTAGAGAGTTCAACTTTGGCCTTTTCAGCCGCTTCGCGCAAGCGCTGAAGAGCCATTTTATCGGTTCCGAGATCAATCCCCTCGGTGCCTTTAAAGTTTTCAATCATCCAGCGCACAATCACATTATCAAAGTCATCGCCTCCCAGGTGATTGTTGCCAGAGGTGGCTTTAACCTCAAACACTCCATCTCCCAGTTGCAGAATCGAGACGTCAAACGTCCCGCCCCCCAAGTCAAAGACTAAGATGCGTTGCTCTTCAGACTGCTTATCGAGTCCGTAGGCGAGGGAGGCGGCTGTTGGCTCGTTGATAATTCGCAGCACTTCTAAACCCGCAATCGTCCCAGCATCTTTGGTCGCCTGCCGTTGAGCGTCTGTAAAGTAAGCCGGAACCGTAATCACAGCTTGCTCCACAGGCTCCCCTAAAAAGCTTTCGGCATCTGCCTTCAGCTTTTGCAGAATCATGGCTGAAATCTCTTGAGGTGTATAAGTACGCCCCCGGATTTGGACATCGACGGTGTCATCACGACCTTTGACGCAGTTATAAGGAACTCTGGATCTTTCCGTTGCCGTATCATCCCACCGACGCCCTATGAAGCGCTTAATGCTGTAGATTGTGTTTTCGGCATTGGTCACGGCCTGCCGCTTTGCCAGTTGACCAACCAATCGTTCCCCTGCTTTGCCAAATCCCACTATACTCGGAGTGGTTCGCCCTCCTTCCGTGTTTGAAATGACGATGGGCTGACCACCCTCTAGCACAGCAACGCAACTATTAGTGGTGCCCAAGTCGATGCCAATAACTTTTCCCATAGGGCTTCGGCTTAAAATTTATGTCAAGTTGTTTACGTTTAAGTTAAAGCGGGTACTAGAACAAACCTTCCTTTGGTCGAGCATTCTTGCAGACTGAATCGTCAATTAAGAATGACACCAAAGGATGGTTAATGCATCCTGCCCCTTAGGTTTTTAGGGTACCTTCTTCTGAGGTTACCACCGAATCCCAAAGAGCAGCAACTTTGACCCTAACGCTTTCTCCTGTGACAGGTTTATTCAGGAGAGGTTGCTTGACTTTCTTCCGGTTCCTCACTGGGAGTTTCGGGTGCCGAGGCAACTTTAACCATGGCATGGCGCAGGACACGCTCACCCAAGAAATATCCTCGTACTAACTGTTCGATGACCACCCCTTCTGGGTATTCATTCGTCGCTTCCCGCATCACGGCTTCATGGAGGTTTGGATCAAACTCTTTCCCTTCAGGGCGCATGGCCGATACCCCAATGCGTTTCAGGCAGTCCACGAGCTGTTTATAAACTCCCTGGTAGCTTTTGTGGATGCCCATTTCTCCATCATTTTGGGGCTTAATTTGCGATCGCGCCCGCTCAAAGTTATCCACTACAGGTAATAACTCACTCAGCGTCACTCGCTTGATCTGTTGTTCTAAATCCTCTTTCTCTTTGCTGGTTCGTTTGCGGAAGTTATCGAAATCTGCCGCAATCCTCATGGACTGCGTCTTGAAGGATTCCGCTTGTTGATTGATCTCTTCTAATTGAGCTTTCAAGGTGTCATTTTCTTGCCTCAACTTTAAAAGAGCCTCTAACTCTCCACCCACTAACGGCAGATCCGCTGTGGATTGAGTGGCCTCTTGGGCTTCTCCATCGGTCTTAGCTGATACCGCGGTTGACTCAGCCGTGTCTTCCTCAACCGCGGATGGAGATTCTAAATCTCCGAATCCGCCTTCCGCGACGACCGCTTGTTGATCGCTCACTCCTTGGCTATCGGCAGCCTGCTCTGTCGGCTGTGCATTACTATCTGGCTGATTTTCTTCGTCGATCATGCTCTACTCATCCCCACTTACAAAGACTGCTAGTACTGGCGGTCTTACTTTTCCCCACTAGCAACCCGATCCCTAAAACTTTCTTGCAATCTAGCAGAAGTGCTACGCCTAGGCGCGGGATCGCGACTTCTTCAGATTTTAATGTGCCCCGGCTGAATACTGCTCGCGGATCCAGAGGGGAGACGCGGGAGCTACGTCCAGATGCCAGCATGTTTGCCCATCTTTATATCCTTCAGATGTAACACCATTGCGCTTCTCACCCAATGTAACACCCTAGTGTCCCTCTAGACACTCTTTGTTCTCGTCAGTGTCATCCATAGAGCCAAGGATTATGCAACCCTTTCTGAAAAAATGTCTGGTGAGAGTTGTGCCAGCGCAAGTTAGTAAAAGCTATTATCAGAATATTCTACATAATGAATAATGCTGCGTGTGCTAGCTTCCCCGATTTTATCAAGTTCACATTATCGGATGAAAATAGGCTTTTCATCCTTGTCAGGATATTTGTAATCACAGCGCAGAAAGCATCCGACAGGACTCACGAAAGAAAAGTTCTTCCCCAACGGGGCTACAACGCAACCAGCTGAAGGAAAGAGCCTTTCTTACGGTAGCTAGAGTCATCTCAAAGTGTCAGTGGACTTTGATTGCCCTGATGCCAGCTTCTCAAACACGACTCAAACCCTCTTTTTGAGAAGGATTTGTGAATTCGAGAATAACTTGTAACGAAAGGAAATACTCTCAGCCGCTATGACTAACTCCTCATCACAACGACGTGCCCTGATCGTTCGCAACGAGGTTTCACCCTTTGGTAAATCTTTGATTGCGGCGGGTTACGTTGACACCGACCAGATGCAGAATGCGTTGGTGGAATCCCGCAAGTCAGGAAGACCCCTGACAGAAATTCTCGAATCCATGACAGGGCGTCAGCTCTCCCCCGACTTACTGCGGCAGTATAAGAAACAGCAGTTATTTGAGCTAAAAGTTCTTTACGGGGTTGAGTCTCTCGATCCGGAAATTAATGATATTCCCACCCATCAAGTGGGTCAATTGATTGACACACTACTCCCCATTGATATTTGTCGTCGCTATCGCCTAGTCCCCCTATCGAAGAATGAAACCCAGCCTCCATCGTTGCTGGTGGCGATGGTCGATCCCGACAATCTCGATGCTCAGGATGATCTCAACCGCATCTTACGACCTCAGGGAATTACCTTGCAACGGATGGTGATTACCCAAGAAGACTACCAGCAAATCATCTCCAAATACCTGGATGAAAAACTGGCTAAGCAAAAGCAGATGGAGGTCGAACAAGCTGTAGACGTCAAACAAGACCTACAGAATATCGACAGCCTGGACACCTTATCCGATGCACCGGATGAAGAAGCTGAGCTGGATGTGGGGGGTGCCGAAGATGCTCCTGTGATCAACCTGGTTAACAAAGTGCTTGCTAAGGCTCTGCAAGAGGGCGTTTCCGATATTCATGTCGAACCGCAAGAGAATTCTTTACGCATCCGCTTCCGCAAAGATGGGGTGCTGCGCCAAGCCTTCGAGCCTTTACCAAAGAAAATCACTCCAGCGGTTTCGGCTCGCTTTAAAATTATGGCAGAGCTTGATATTGCGGAACGACGACTGCCTCAAGACGGTAAAATTCGCCGGATGTACCAAGGTCGCAAAGTTGACTTTCGCGTTAGTACATTGCCCAGCCGCTATGGCGAAAAAGTTGTTCTACGAATTTTGGACAACGAGCAAACTCAACTGGGTTTGGATAAGTTAATCACTGACCAAGATACGCTACAAGTGGTCAGGGATATGGCAAACCGTCCGTTTGGATTGATTTTAGTAACTGGCCCCACTGGTTCGGGTAAGTCCACAACCTTATACTCGATGCTAGCGGAACGGAATGACCCTGGAGTCAATATCAGTACGGCGGAAGACCCGATTGAGTATTCCTTAGCGGGTATTACTCAGGTGCAGGTGCTGCGCGAGAAGGGCATGGACTTTGCCTCAATTCTACGGTCTTTTTTGCGGCAAGACCCGGACGTGATTCTGGTCGGTGAGACGAGGGATAAGGAAACCGCTAAAACGGCTATTGAAGCGGCGCTCACGGGTCACTTAGTCCTTACCACGCTTCACACCAACGACGCGGCTGGTGCGATCCCACGATTGGACGAAATGGGCGTTGAACCCTTCATGGTTTCCAATGCTCTGTTGGGAGTCTTGGCGCAACGATTGATTCGACGTGTTTGCTCCGAGTGTCGCATTACTTACATGCCAACTTCTGCTGAATTAGCTCGCTTTGGTCTATCGACCTCCCGTGAAGGCGAAATCATGCTCTATCAAGCCAACACGCTACAACCCGATGAAATCGCCGAAGCCAGGTCTAAAGGTAAACTTTGCCAACAGTGTAATGGTGTTGGCTACAAAGGACGTGTGGGTGTTTATGAGGTCATGCGTATTAGCGATCGCCTTCAAACATTAATCAACGAAGCGGCTCCAGCCGAGCGCATTAAGGAAGCTGCTGTAGAAGAGGGAATGACCACTTTATTAGCTTATAGCTTAAATCTGGTACGGCAAGGTTACACAACACTGGAAGAAGTAGAACGCGTAACCTTTACGGATTCGGGACTAGAAGCCGAACGCAAAGCCAAACGGAAGAGTTCTCTGAGCTGTCGGACTTGCTCAGCCACATTACAACAAGAGTGGCTAGACTGTCCTTACTGCATGACACCTCGTTTTCAGGATTAAAAATAGAGTTGTTAGTTGTGAATGGGTAAACTGTTATTTCAACTAACAACTCATACTCAACAACAGTGAACCAATAACTACTAAGGAGACAGCGCCATGGCAATGGAACTAATGATTGAAGACTTGATGGAGCAGTTGATTGAAATGGGTGGCTCAGATATGCACATTCAATCGGGTGCCCCCGTCTACTTCCGCATTAGTGGAAAACTCCAGCCCATTCACGAAGACCCCCTGACCCCCCACGAGTGTCAGAAACTCATCTTCAGTATGCTCAATAATACCCAACGCAAGGAGTTAGAGCAGAATTGGGAATTAGATTGTTCTTATGGGGTTAAAGGACTGGCTCGCTTCCGGGTCAATGTCTATAAAGAACGGGGTTACTATGCCGCTTGCTTGAGGGCGTTGTCTTCCAAAATCCCTAATTTTGACCAATTGAATTTACCCGATATTGTTCGGGAAATGAGTGAAAGACCGAGAGGATTAGTGTTGGTAACAGGACCGACGGGGTCTGGTAAAACCACTACGCTGGCGGCAATGGTTGACCTGATTAATCGAACCCGACCTGAACATATTTTGACGGTTGAAGACCCCATTGAATATGTGTTTCCCAACATCAAAAGTTTGGTTCATCAACGTCAAAAAGGTGAAGATACCAAAAGCTTTGCCAATGCGCTAAAAGCAGCCTTGCGGGAGGACCCTGATGTAATATTGGTCGGAGAAATGCGGGATTTGGAAACCATTTCTCTAGCCATTTCAGCCGCAGAAACAGGTCACTTAGTGATGGGGACACTGCATACTAGCTCTGCGGCTTCGACGATCAACCGGATTATTGATGTGTTCCCGCCAGAGCAACAACAACAAATTAACGCTCAGCTTTCTAACTCTTTAATTGCGGTCTTTAGTCAAACCTTAATACCCAAGAAAAATCCAAAACCGGGTGAGTTTGGTCGGGTGATGGGGCAGGAAATTATGATTGTGACGCCGGCGATCGCGAACTTGATTCGAGAAGGAAAAGTGGCTCAAATTTACTCTGCCATCCAAACGGGTTCAAAAATGGGGATGCAGACAATGGAACAGTCGTTAGCGCATTTGGTAAAAACAGGTCAAATTACGTTTGAATCCGCTGTGTCTAAGAGTTCCAAACCTGAAGAATTGCAGCGGATTCTGGCTGGTGCTGGAAGTTCTGCGGTAGGGAATATGGGTGCCAAGGTTGCTCCAGGGACTAAAGTGGCTCGCTAAGTCTCCATCCGAGATCGGGGTTGGGTGGAGCCACCTCCGTTCCCATCCTTGCAATCCTGAGTATGAAATTAACATCCAGTTAATTCTTGCATTTCAAATTTGTTGGTCAGAGGTCAGGGGTACTTGGTAAAAGTTGGTCCCATTCACTCTGACCCATTACCCATCTAACGATGCTTTCGTTTCATCGAGACGCCTATTATGCCTACCTTCATCGCTGAGGTTCGGGACACTAGAGGAAACGCCAAAAAAGAGAAGATCGAAGCGAACTCTCCCGAACAAGCCCGTACTATTCTTCAAAATCGGTATGCTTCTGTTGGAGCTGTCAAGAAAAGCTTCAGCCTAGACGTTGACTTCTCGGAACTTAGCGCCGCTTTTAGTAAGCTGACAATCAAGGATAAAGCTGTTTTTTCACGCCAATTTGCAGCGATGGTCAACGCAGGGGTGGCTATGGTGCGATGCCTCGGCGTTTTATCTGAACAGTGTCCTAATCCTAAGCTGAAAAAAGCACTTCTTGCCATCAGTGGTGAGGTACAGCAGGGAACCAGTCTGTCTGACTCCATGCGTAAACACCCGGATTGCTTTGACACTCTCTACGTCAGTATGGTGCAAGCCGGTGAGGTTGGGGGTGTCCTTGACGAGGTACTCAATCGCTTAGCCAAAGTTCTTGAAGATATGGCGCGGTTAAAAAACCAAGTCAAATCGGCTATGGCTTACCCCGTTACCGTCGGGGTTTTGGCGATTATCATCTTTCTGGGGATGACGATATTTCTTATACCAGTCTTTGATGGAATTTTCAAAGACCTGGATGTAGAATTACCCGCCATAACTCAATTTATGGTTAATATCAGTAACCTGTTGAGAAGCTGGCAAGTCATTATCCCAATTGCGATTATCATAGCTGTCGTCTGGGCTTTCAGGTTGTACTATAAAACGCCGGTTGGTCGCTTACAGATCGATGGTTTTTTGTTGAAAATGCCCCTGTTTGGCGATTTGAATCAAAAAGTAGCGGTTGCGCGTTTTTGTCGCATTTTTGGAACCTTGACACGTTCGGGGGTACCAATCCTGAATTCTATGGATATCGTCCGAGATATATCAGGAAACCAAGTGATTGCCAATGCGATCGAGTCAGCCAAACTTGAGATTCAACAAGGTGGAATGATCAGCCTTGCCTTCCAAAAAGAGCAAGTTTTCCCTCTCCTAGCAATTCAGATGATCAGCATCGGTGAAGAAACAGGAGAGTTAGATTCCATGATGATGAAAGTGGCTGAATTTTACGAAGATGAAGTAGAGCAAGCCGTTAAAGCTCTGACCAGTCTCATTGAACCGATTATGATGGTTCTTCTGGCTGTTATGGTAGCGGTGATTCTGCTTTCTATGTATCTGCCATTATTTAAGCTGTATGACGCTCTGGGCTAAACATCAAAGCGTTCATTAGCCAAGACGAATTTCTTTCGTTACCTATCAGTTTGCACCACAGAGGGTTTTCAACGTTGCTTTAAATACTCAAGTGCGTTGTAACCCTCTCATTGTTCAGAGAAACCAATCCCAATCCCATTACTCAATTGTTAATAAAATTAGCTTAATTATTGCAATTCATAATACAAAAAAATGCCTGTCAAACAATCTGATTACGAAGCCAGCTTGGCGGAGTTTAGCCACCATGATGGTGCGATCGCACTCCTCAAAAAACACCGACCATACTTAGAAATGATTCCGAGTATGCGCCGACCGGACGAGAGCGTGATTACTATCCCCTTGCCGATTGTGCGAATTCGCCAACCCAAACCTCCTACCGGACAAAACCTCATTAGTTATACAGCCTCGTCAGAAGCTGTTTGCCTGCCTTGTGACTTGGCTATTGTGATGTGCGATCCAGAATGGAAAATTAAAATGGGGGTTGAGATTTTTATCTTTATTCATCGCCCCCATGAGGATTTTTCCAACTTGCTCAGTCGTTGGCGTCAGACGCAAGTGCTGCTAGACAAAGACTATGAATGGTTGATGCCTCCTCGCCATCAACACATTTTGAGTGAAGGCAATGACCGCATTTATCCCCTGTTTGTGGTCTTTCCCGAAACACCAGAACGGATTCAACGAGGACTGCTAGGAGGATGTTTGCCCTTTGTGATGCAAGTTCCAGAAGTTTTGGAAAAGGAGGAGAACATCGAAACCTTATCTCCGGAAAGCCCACCCGCCTAAAAGAGTCAGCGATGAAAAAGGGCAAAGTTGAAGGTTGAAAGTTGAAAGTTCTAACCAACAACCTTCAACCTGTCAACGGGCACGTCTACTGAACAAATTTTGGCATCACTTGAGCCGCCGTAAACAGACCATAAATACCTCGTTGGTGTAATGATATACCAGCTTTGAGGTAACCAAAAGCTGGGCCACAGACATTGGCTGCCATACTTGTTTCATCCCCTAAAGTAAAGGTGTGAGTTGAGATCTTGCCCTCGAAGGTACGACCTGTTACTTGAACGTTTGTACTCAGGGGTTTCTGGGGATTGCGGGTATCGACAACGCCGCCAACGGTGACGCGATCGCGCGGACAAATTCCAGCCAGTTCCAACATCACATCATCCGCATGTTCCATATTCTCCAAGCTCAGGATGCCGTTCGTCTCATCCAATAAGGCTTCCACCTCAGCATCACTCATACTCTGAGCGCGTTCAACCGTGTAGCCAGGGAGGTGGGCAATGTCTTCTCGAATCGTGGCTCGATAGGCTTCCCAGTTGGCAATTCCTACCCCAAACGTAATTTTTATGCGATGAATCTCGGCGTAACTCTGAGCGGCTAAAGCCGCTGCGGCTGTTAACAGCCCTGGTGTTGCACCACAACCGGTCATGTAAGTAATACCTGCCGCTTGCAACTCCTCTCGAAGTCCTAGTAGCTGCTCTACAGCACTCGTGCGCTTAAGAGCATCCACCAAAACTCCCTGCCAACCCGCTTGGATAAATTGCCGCACGACAGAAGCCATAAAGGTATTGGGTAAATTCGGCAGTGCCAGAAAATAACCATCTACAGAGGCTTTTTCGATTAACTCTTGAATGCTGTCGTTGCTCAGGGTACCTGTTGGCTCTAAATAACCCACTGAACCCTGAGACTGGTAAGTCGCGATGCAGGGTTTCGGGTTCAAACCTTGGCTGTCATAGGCATAACCTTTGTGATCGGCGGCTGCCACCCACAGCATCTCACGTTTGGGTGCGAGTACTCTGGCGGCGGCTTGTCCCAAGCCCCCAAAGCCCAAAACACCTACCCTTACAGGTTTGCTGAAGAGGGAATCAGTCGTTGTTGCGTCAGTTGGATTGATGCCTTGCTGGTCACTCATCTTGTCTGAGTTGATAAATAAAACAGATTTTCATTATCCAGGTTCACTGGCTCTACAGATCGACCCATCGAGATAAGTCAGCTCAAATTTAGTGATGTATATTTTTGTAAAAGCTCGCTTCTCAGGAAACTGAGTCGCTTGACTGCACACCAAACATACGCGAAACTTAACTAAAAACTAGAGTAGGCTCCTAGTAAAATATTAAGTATTGTTTAAAAATGAGTAGTAGTGATGCGGTTGCTCTAATTCGATTGAGTAGCGATTAGCCAATCAGCGTGGTCGTCTTAGGGAAGGCAAGACACCCAAAACTGCTCTTAAGTCACTGCTCCAGCCAGGAATTGAGGATTACCCAGCAATCAATCATGAGCATGGAAACCCTAGAGTTCATCATTTATCCCGATGGGAGAGTCCAAGAAAAAGTCACGGGCATTATCGGAGCCTCTTGCGCTGAGGTAACCGCCGCGATTGAAGCTCAGTTAGGACGAGTGGTTTCTCAGGAAACCACCTCAGATTACTTCGCCCAAAAACTGCCTCAGTCAGCCCAAGCTACTGCTCACGCGACTTTCAGTGATTGGTAAACTTTTTTGTCAAATCTAGCTTAGTTCTTTTAGAAACAGCCATGTCACATTTCAGCAACATAAAAACTCAAATCCGTAATCTCACTTCTTTAGAATCCGCTTTATCGGATCTGGGTGTTGAGTGGAAAGCTGGTCCTCGTTCAGTTCGAGGCTATCAGGGGCAAACCCGCAATGCCGAAGTCGTCATTGAACAAGAAAATGACTATGATATCGGTTTTAGTTGGAACGGAAACGAATACGAACTTGTTGCCGACTTGCAATATTGGAAACAGTCTTGGTCTGTGGATGGATTCCTCAACCGCGTGACGCAGCGTTATGCCTACCATACCGTCATTCAAGAAACCGAGAAGCAGGGCTTTCAAGTATCCGAGCAACAGAAGAATGAAGATGGTTCCATCCGTCTCGTTGTCCAACGCTGGAGTGCGTGATGTCGGATTCATCTCCGATACCGGATCGTTCCGGTTTAGAGCCAGAACTAGGGGGCATCTTTCGCGATGCACCAGAGCGTTCTGGCTTTGAACCCGAGCTCGGCGGTGTTCTTCGGCAGAAGGGTGTTTATGTGGATGAAATCACCTGTATTGGCTGTAAGCACTGCGCCCACGTTGCTCGCAACACCTTTTACATTGAGCCGGATTATGGGCGATCGCGTGTGGTTCGGCAAGATGGTGATTCAGAAGAAGTTATTCAGGAAGCGATTGAAACTTGTCCGGTTGATTGTATTCACTGGGTTGATTACACCGAACTCAAGCAGCTTGAAGAAGAACGTCAATATCAGGTGATTCCGATTGTCGGTTATCCCGTTGATCATAGCTTAGTGGCTATCCAGAGTCGGCAAAAGAAGCTCAAACAACAGCGTAAAAAGACCAGAAAACGGCATTAATCGACAGAGTTTCGTCTAGTCTGTCCAACCCAAAACCCTTGATAGCTGAATGCTGTTGAGGGTTTTATTTTAGGGGGTGGTGTTCGTTAAGGAGTTTTTCCACTCTCGCTTCCTCGATTCTTGAGGTGATTCTTTTCGCTTCGTGCATGTCTCTTGTTGTTTTTGCCACGCTGAATGTAGAGCCAACGGTAAACGATAAACCGATGCCCATGTAGCCTTTGATCCAATTATCGACAGGAAGGTTCAGAATACCAATCGTCATGGCAATTACGGCGATCGCAAAAGAAGACCAAGCTTGAACGACCCATCCTGTACTGTGTGTTTGATTGCCCACGGGTGATTGCATAATCTCTCTACCTCAAATGATGGAAGAAAAAAAATTTTTCTTATGGTACTAATTGTGGCTCATCCAAGAATCGAGAGTAGAGACAGTTTTTCAACTGTACAGAAAAAGTTACAGTGTATCTTGCCTCAAATGGCTCAAAGTCGCACGTTCCACTGTCCTCTACCTGTGACAGTTTTGGAATTGGACAGGAACAATTCGGGCAAAGCTATTCATTGGATCGCAATGAGCAGAGCTTTTTGCATTAACAATTCTTGATCCATTGGCTCCACAACGGGATGCCCAAAGCGGCTCAGATGCAACCGATTAAAAGGGTTCAGCATTGGAAAATGGAGGGCTAGTTCACCTTTCTCGACCTTCATAAAAGGTCTGTACCTTGCCATCGGGATTAAAAACCACACGGATTTTTGGGTTCCCTTCTCCCTGAACAGCAGACACAAACGATTCACCAGGCGTTGGTATATTAGTGCGGTTGAGATTCTCTACTGCGGCGCTGTTAATCGGAATGATGCGCTCAACTGTACCATTCGGATTGAGGAATACATAATATTCCAGGATTTGAGTCAAGCCCGAAGGCGGTTTCCAGCGTTGTTGGAGATAATCTCTCACCTCTCCGACTTGAGGAATTCTGTCAAACAGTGTATTGTTACCCCCCGCCTCGGTTGGGGCAGACGCCGATTGGTTCGTCTCGGTGGTGGGAGAAGCCGCGCGGGTTGCCGATGGAGGGGTGGATGGATTCCCCGAATTAGAAGCTGTTGAAGTAGCCGGATTGAGAGATGGCAAATTGGGTAGGGAGGGAGCTGTTTCCGGTATGCCCGGTTTAGTGGTTCGCGTGGGAGCTTGTTCAGGGGGAGCCTTGTCAGTAGAAGGAGCCGGGTTCCTCTTAGAAATCGCAACTGTAGGAGTAGGAGCGAGGGAACTAGGGCGAGTCGCAGATCCACCCACAGAAACAGGGTTATCCGGACGATTGGGTCGGTTTATTCCAGGTTCAGACGGATTAACACCAATAATGGTAGTCGGGCGTTGATTACCTGGGGGAGAATTCGTCGAACCTTGATTTCCTAATGGAAAATTGAGGGGAGAAGGAGTCGATGGAATATTGACCCGAGAAGGGGGTGGCAATATGGGTGCTGTAGATAGAGGAGATGGCACCGCTGGCGTTGGCAGGAGCGTGATAGGAGCTGTAGGGACTGGTGTTGCTGGGGTAGGAGGGGGTGTTGGACTCGGTGACTGACCTGCTGTTGTGGCAACCGGCTGGTTTTTGGGCTGATCGAAGTATTTCACCGTCGCCGCCGTGACTCCCACCGCTAACAGGACAGCCGCCGCTGTACCCGCCCAGGGTGGTGGGGCTTTTTTCCAACTCAAAGCATTGAGCTTCGGTAAGGCTATCGCTTCTGCTGCATATTCATCCAATGCAGTGGCTAAATCGAATAGCTGGGTGACGCTCAGATTTACGCAAGAGCCGGATTCTTCGGTAGCCAAGTGACCCAGAATGAGGTTATGGGCGAGTAAGCCTTTGGGTTCAAGGTAAATATCTGTAGCCAGAGAGCGGGCTTTCAGCGATCGCCGTTTGGGGTTTAGCTTGAGGTTAGGGTCTAGCCCTGAATCGTCCAACTTGCCCGATTCTGAATAGAGGGAGCGAGAGGCGATCGCATCTGAGTTGCTGACGCTATAGGCAGGTGCAGCGAGAGAATCCTGGCTGAGATGATCATGAGCCGTTAAGCCACTACTTGCCCTTGGTGTTCCAGCCATGAGTAACTGTTGCGTCGAGGACGATTCTAAGAAGTGTTGGATGTAGTTGTTCACCGCTTCACACAACATTTCTAGTTCTATCTCATCGCCTCGGATCGTCACCCGTTGGTCATCAGGCTGTCGGGGGTCATCAAAACGCAGCTCAAAGCGCAAATTCTTCAGTATAGACTGCCCGACAAATCGTGACAGGGGCGAAGTTTTTGCCGCGATTTCTAAGGTGCAGGTCGGGGGAGTATATCGTCGTAAGTTTGAATTTGATAGAGGCATGAGATTAAAGACGTTTTGAGGTTTGAGTTAGGGGAGAGTGGTGTTAAGAGCAAGCCAACAGAATCGTTGTATTGTTTTTTTCATCCCCCACATATTGGCTTCGGAGTCTTTTGATATATAGTCCAAAATCCAAAATGATATAACTCCTCGCTCCTCGCTTTTAGGGGCTAGAGGACTTCAGTCTCGCGCTCGCTCCAGCAGGGCTAGCCAGAGGCGTCGGTGACCGTTGGGGCTGCTATAGAACAGCAAATCGATCAGCAGTTTCAGAGCCAGTTGGGTCAACCGATCCGGCGATACATTTTCTCCTTGCTCCATGCGCTCCTGGTAAGTATTGCTAAACGTATCCAGATAATCTCCTAATAGAGCCGCGTGATGCGGTTCATTGTTTTGTTCTGCCATTTGTTCCAAAAGCGAGACAGCACGACGGATTAACTCCTGATGCTGTTTGGCTAGGTGGCAGATGATCAGAACGAGCGATCGCGCTTCTTCTACATCTAACTTTTTCCGCCCTCCTGAACTTTTTCGCAGGGGGTTGGACTGCCGCAGACGCCATAAACCCACCCGATCCGACACCATCGACTCTAAATTTAAGTCAGCGGCTGCCTGGAGCATTGCCTCAGAACCAATGTCGGCTAAGGCTTCTAGCGCGAGTAAGATCAAATCTAGCTGGGTTTTAATGTTATCCAGCTCTAATGGGTCTGGCGTTTGACCCAGAGGTAATTCCTCCCAAGGGGGAGATGGTGGCGGCGTCTTCGCGGTAGAGCGCATAACTTTAGAGTAGGTGACCAATTGAGTGGGCGGAAAGCAGTTACCAATCTTGAAACACGACTACCAGAGTTTACGGCAAGTTTCCAGTCCTGGAGTGATAGTTTTGCCAGTTTTGCGGTTTGAGTTAATAGTTCTTAACTTGGTAATGGGTAATGGGTAATGGGTAATAGGTAATGGGTAATGGGTAATGGACGGTTTGATCCTCTTCTATTTAAGATAAGCCAGTGTGACGCCCGTCCCACCCTCCGCTTGTTGAGCCAACTCAAACCGCTCAACCAGGGGATGCCGTTCCAGGAAAGCATGAACCCCTTGGCGCAGCTTTCCCGTTCCTTTGCCGTGGATAATCCAGAGTGTTCCCAATTGGGTTGCCTCGGAAATTCCTTGCTCCAAGTCAAACTCGGCATCTGCAACATGCTTGCCCCGAATATCAATCGTATTTTTAGGGGTTCGGACAACTGGAGACGGTGCTGATACTACAGCCGGGGTATGTGCCGCCGCTGGTTTTTGTTTGACGGGCATCTCGGCTTTTTGCCCATCAAGGGATTCCACATCCGAAAGCAGCACCGTCATTTTCATTAAGCCGAATCTTACTGTGAGTTCACCGTCTTCATCTGGGGCACTCAGTACCTCAGCCGTCTGATTTAA
>DATNQL010000026.1:0-3781 GCA_036704025.1 Stenomitos sp. | reverse complement strand
TGGGTAATGGGTAATGGGTAATGGGTAATGGGTAATAGGTGATGGGTGATGGGTAATAGGTAATGGGTAATGGGTAATGGGTAATGGGGGAGCAATGATTTTTTATGGGTAGGATGCAAGGAAAGGCATTCTCGCTTTGATCACGTAGAACTGAATTGGGGGCTTGTATTGACTGAAAACCAAAATCCCCTCCAGACAATATCACGCAGTGAACGGCGGCAGCAGGTTTGTAGTCAACTGCAAATACTGCTGGAACAAGGCAATCTTCAAGACGCTCAAGCCTTACTGGTACCCATACAACCGGTAGATATTGCTGAGGCGATTGAGGGGTTACCCGAAGCTATGCAGGCGATCGCATTTCGCTTGCTCCCTAAAAATGAAGCGATCGAGGTTTATGAGTATCTAGACTCTAGTGTTCAAGAGTCGCTGATTGAGAAATTCAAGCAGCAGGAAGTTCTCGACATTGTTGATCAGATGTCGCCTGATGATCGGGCGCGTATGCTGGATGAATTACCGGCAAAAGTCGTCCGGCTTCTAGTTGAACAACTCAGTCCAGAGGAACGCGCCGCAACCGCCCAACTTCTGGGTTACGAAGCCGATACGGCGGGGCGACTGATGACGCCCGAATATATCTCCCTCACAGAGAATTTAACGGTTAGCGAAACCCTAGAACGAATTCGTAGTTTAGCCAATGCCAGCGAGATTATTTATTACCTGTATGTCACAAATGAGTCACAACACCTGAGTGGAATTGTTTCATTGCGGGATTTAGTCACATCCCAGCCTCAGCAAACGTTGGGTGAAATTATGGCTCGTGATGTCGTCTATGTTCAAACGAATACAGCCCAAGGGGAAGTGGCGCGACTGATTCAACGTTATGATTTTCTCGCAGTGCCTGTCGTGGATGGGGAAGAGCGTTTAGTCGGCATTGTCACGGTTGATGATGTCATCGATATTTTGGAGAGAGAAACCACTAAAGATATCTATGCTTTAGGGGGTGGTGTGCAGTCGGAGGGTGACAATTATTTCCAAACCAATTTATTCGCTGTTGCCCGAAAGCGGGTGGTTTGGCTATTCGTTTTGCTGCTCACCAATACCGTCACAGGAACTATTATCCGCTCCCAAGAAGATGTCTTGCAGCAAGTTGTCACCCTAGCGGCGTTTATTCCCTTACTGACAGGCACTGGCGGGAATGTGGGCGCTCAATCTTCAACTGTAGTCATTCGGGGTTTGAATACGGATGAAATCCGGGATTTAGGAGTCGTGCCAATTGTGTTTCGAGAGGCACTGGCAGGTGCACTGTTGGGAGCAACCCTGGGCACAGTCGCGACACTATGGGCTTACTGGTTACAGGGAAATTTCTTTGTCGCTTTCTCGGTAGGCGTGAGTCTCGTGGCGATCGCGATTCTTGCCTCTGTTGCTGGTTCAGCATTACCCTTTCTGTTTCGTTCCTTGGGTTTCGATCCAGCCTTAATGTCAGCCCCGTTTATCACCACAGCGGTTGATGTTTTAGGTGTGCTGATTTATTTCTCTATTGCCCGCATGGTTTTAGGACTTTAAACACATATAAGTGTAACTCGTCAGATTATTATCTAAACCAGGGGATCTGGTGGAGCGTTAATAGCCAGAGCGGCTCAATGTTGAAGCACCGTCTACTGATGACAGAATTGATATTCCTCCTTGCCTCTGTGATTGGGTGGGTTACCTCCATCCGGACAGGGCTACTCATCTATGCCGCCGTGCCTGTTACGATCGCACTGTTACTGAATCTGCTGAATCGTCTCCGCCTAGAAGAACAAATGAAGCGGCGGCTTACGGTAGCGATCAATCAGCTAGAACGGCAACTGAAACAAGAGAATTACACCGTATACGAACAGCAACTACAAAAAGCGATCGCCTCGTTAAAAGCTCAGATTCCAGAATATTTAGCTCAGATAGAATCCTCGGAACTGCAATCCAGCGCTTTGAAAATTATCCAATTCAAAGGACAATTGGCAGGTTTAGAGGAGTCTCTCAATAGTATTGTGCAATATTTGAATAGTGCCTCACTTCCCTCCAGAGTAGAGCGTTTGGAGGAAGTGATCGCATCAACAACGGCTGAACTTCATTGGCTGGAGCGACAGCTATCAGATACTGGACATAGCTCAAGTGAGGAGCCTCAAGAGCCAGTTTCAAATCTTCAACCCGAAGGAGTTTCACTTGTTAGCGAATCCCAGGATTTCACGCCAGAATTAACCCATTTTATCCCTGTAGAATCGCCAACTCTGGCACCCTTTCAGGACTCGATTCCTGTCGAAGAACCGCCCGATTTCTCCCTACCTCCGCAAACCTGGAGTTTGTTGAACACCTTAACAGGACATTCAGACTGGATTCATGCCCTTGCCATTACTCCAAACGGGCAAACGTTAGTGAGTGGCAGCTTTGACAAGACGATTAAAGTGTGGCATTTACCGACTGGCGAACTCCTTCACACTCTATCGAAACATACCAAGGGAGTGCTTTGTTTGGCAATTAGTCCTGATGGGCAAATCCTAGCGAGTGGTAGTTTTGATGAGAAGATTCACTTATGGCGTCTGGATACAGGGGAGTTGATTGGCACCCTGAAAGGTCATACTAGCTCAGTGCGATCGCTAGCCATGAGTGAGAATGGTCAAATGCTGATTAGCGGTAGTTTTGATGAAACCATCAAGCTCTGGCGTTTGGATCGGGGAGAATGTTTGGGTAATCTCAGTCAATGGACTGGACAGGTATCTGCGATCGCTCTGAGTTCTGATGGACAAACCCTTGCCAGTGGCGGGGGTGATGGTGTGATTAGCCTACGATTGCTGGATACCACGGATGGAGACATCAACCCTTCTCCCGCGATCGCTCTCACCGGTAATCTGAGTTCCGTTTGCTCTCTCGCCATGACGCCCAATGGTGAAATCTTGGCGGCGGGATGTACCGATGGCAATATTAAGTTGTGGAAGCTGGAAACATTGGAACTTCTGGCTATATTTGAAGGTCATACAGGGCCGGTGATGTCAGTAGTTTTTAGCGTGGATACGCCCACTTTAATCAGTGCAAGCGCAGACGGAACTTTGATGATTTGGCATCTCAGAACAGGTCAACAAATAGGTATTCTCCGCGATGATTCAGCAGCTTCAGTGATGGCTGTGGCTATTAGTTCGGATGGTCAATGGATTGCTAGTGGTGGGGCAGATTGCATGATTAAAATCTGGCAACGGGATTAGGATTCACTAAGGTTATATTCTGTATTAGGGTGTTTACTATAACTGAAAATCATGCACACAAAAGCACCTTTACCTATTACTTTTTTAGACGGCAAGCCCATCTTGCCTATTATTGAAGCTTATTTTGAATTTAACCATCTTAAACATCTTTATCGTCAAGGTTGGCTGAGGCAGGGAATCGAAACGCAGTATTGTGAAAGTGTTGCAGAACATTCGTTCGCTGTTGCATTATTAGCTTTACTTTTGGCTGATAGCTATCACATTGAGTTAGACACAGCCAAGGTTATACGTATGGCTTTGATACACGATTTGGGTGAAATTTATGCTGGATATTTTATACCTTCAGATGCAATAGAACCCAATCAGAAATATCAGCTTGAAAAGCAATCTATTATTCAAGTATTTCAGAAGCTTCCCAATGGATTGAAATGGATTGAGTTATGGGAAGAATTTGAGCAGGGAGAATCTGCCGAAGCCCAGTTTGTTCGACAACTCGATCGATTAGAAATGGCTTTACAAGCTAGCGTATACGAACACCTTGGACTAGC